>CALHHQ010000383.1 GCA_938030645.1 uncultured Rhizobiaceae group bacterium | reverse complement strand
GACGCTCAACGAAGGCTTGAAGCGCGAAATTACAGTAACGATTCCAAGCGCTGATATGACAGCAAAACGTGATGAGCGTCTTGTCGATTTGAAAGACAAAGTGAAGATCAACGGCTTCCGTCCCGGCAAAGTGCCGATGTCCCACGTGTCCAAAATGTACGGCAAATCGGTCATGGGTGAGTTGGTCAATGAGTTGATCGATGAACACACAAAGTCTGTTTTGGCTGAGCGCAAAGAGAAAGCAGCTCAACAGCCAAGCATCTCGATGACCGAAGACGAAGCTGAAGCCGAGAAAATCATCGACGGGCAGCAGGACTTCGAGTTCAAAATCACTTACGAAGTGATCCCGCCGTTTGAAGTTGCCGATTTCAAAAAACTGAAAATTGAACGTCCAATCGTTGATGTCTCAGACGACGAAATCAATGAACAAATCGAGCGCATTGCTGAGAGCAACAACACATACGAGACCAAAAAAGGCAAAGCTGCTGACAAAGATCAGGTCACGATGGATTACCTTGGTAAAATTGATGGCGAGCCATTTGATGGCGGTGCAGATCAAGGCGCGAAACTGGTTCTTGGTTCAAACACGTTCATTCCAGGCTTTGAAGAGCAGTTGATCGGCCAAAAAGCCGGAGACGAACTGGAAGTTAAAGTGAAGTTCCCTGACGAATATGGCGCTGAGCACCTTGCGGGCAAAGATGCTGTGTTTGAAGTGACCGTTCATGAAGTTGGCAAGCCGGGCAAAGTTGCGATTGACGACAAATTGGCTGAAGGCCTTGGTCTTGAGAATCTCGACAAACTGAAAGAGGTTGTTAAAGGCCAAGTGGAAAGCCAGTACGGTTCCCACACGCGCCAAAAGGTCAAGCGTCAATTGCTAGACCAGTTGGATGAACAACATCAGTTCGACCTGCCAGAAGGTATGGTTGAGCAGGAATTCAACAACATCTGGACGCAGATTACGGGTGATCTAGAGCAGGCCGGTAAGTCTTTTGAAGATGAAGACACAACTGAAGAAAAAGCAAAAGAAGACTATATGAAACTGGCAAAACGCCGCGTTCGTTTGGGTCTGGTTTTGGCTGAAATCGGTGAAGAAGCGAAAGTAGAAGTGAGCGAAAGCGAACTGCAAACTGCGCTGATGGAGCAAGTGCGTCAGTATCCGGGGCAAGAGCAGGAAGTGTATGATTTCTTCCGCAAAAATCCTGATGCAATCGGTGGTCTCCGCGCCCCGTTGTTTGAGGAGAAAGTGGTGGACCACATTCTTGAAAACGCAACGGTGAAAGACAAAGTGGTCACCAAAGAAGAACTTATGAAAGAAGATGAACTTCCAGTCTAAACTGGTTGATTTTGAATCTTAAAACGAAAAAGGGCTGCGGTGAATTCCGCAGCCCTTTTTGTTTGCTTGTTGGTGAAAGGTTTAGTCGCAGACGATTGCACGTTCTCCGCGATAGGTGATGAATGAACAGCGGTTCACGCCGCCCGAACGGTGATCAAACACTGCTTTTGCACCAGCGGCTCGGCGTACTTCCGGCGATATGGATTTACCCAGTTTGAAGTGTGGTTTCTGAATGCGTTTCAGTTCTTTTTGGGCGTAGGCGGACGTTTTGTGGCTTCCTCTTTTTTCAGCAGAAGCGACGGTTGCGCTGAATGAGGAGAATGCGATTGTGAGAGCGGAAGCTGCGATCAATAATTTCGATGTCATTTTGTTTTCCTTTGAGGGTTTTTCGTCTGACAAACCTCATTTGGGGAGGAAATTTCAAATTGCTCGTGTTCTCCCGCTTTCGTGAATTCCCGTGGTGACGAAACGCACACTTTTGAGGCTAAAACCAAAGAAAAAGGCCGCTGCGCATTTAAGAGCAACGGCCCGTTTGCAGGTTTGGTGGTGAGAACGACGTCAAATTGAATCGCAAACCATAGCTCTTTTGCCGCGATGGGTGATGAATGAGCATTGAGCAGGTTCCCAAATGCCCACGCGGTTGTCAAAAACGGCCATGGAACGGTCTCCAGCGGCTTCTCGTGCTCTTGGGCTAACGCGAGCACCAGTAAAATCGTGTTTGCTCAGCAGTTTTTTCAATTCACGTTCTCCACGGGAGTTGTCGGCATGGCCAACTGTGAACGAAGCAGCCACCAACGCTGCGGCTGTGGTGATCATAAGTGTGGTTTTCATCGGGAGACTCCTTTGCATCGGTTTCCAGTGTTGTGGTCGCCATTTGTGGCAATTTTTGTGTGACGTCGCTTAATCAGTGAAAGTTGACCTCTCGTGATTACCGTTTTTGTGCAGCAATCACCCATCCCATGATGTTTTGCTGGGGAAGATGGGCGCCAAATTCTTTGGCGAGAATCTCAATTTTCTGATCAACCTGCAATTGATCGAGTTTGATTTGCAGGTGTCCCTTTTCCCAAAACTGTTCGTTCAATGCGATGATTAAGTGGCCACCGGGTTTGAGGATGCGCAGAAGATCATCGCAAGCATCGGGTGAAACATGACCAAATGAGAACACCCCAACAGCACAGACAGCATCATAAGTGCTGTTTGGAATATGTGACTGACCTGCATTCAAGTCCGATAAGTTGAGCGACTTGTAAATGGACTTCGTTTTTGCAATTTCCAGCATGTCAGCAGAAAAGTCGCAGCCGTGTATCTGTGAGTAACCAAATTGTACGAGCGCTTCACCTGACAAGCCCGATCCGCAACCAGCATCAAATATAGAAATTGACTTATTCGGTTGAAAGCGCTGCAGCATTTCAGCTGCGCGGGCGGGTTGGGCGTATTTGCCGTGTTCACCGATTTCCAAATCATAAGTCTTGGCCCATGATTTGTAATGCAGTCGTGTTTCTTCGCTCGTTTCCAAACCATACGCTTTGGAAAAATGGGCAGACTCTTCTTCTTTCGACAACATGGTTCAAGTTCTCCGGTTTTTCAGAGGTTTGCATGGGTTCAAATCAACTGTCGAGGGTGATGGATATTTCACGTTTTGTGTCAATTCTGCAACATACGTTTAAGAACTATTCGTCTATACAAATTCAGGGCAGAACTGCCGTTTTTCAACCACAAATCACGCGCAGAGCGAGGCAGGTGGTTGATTGCGGTCTGCTTGCGCAAACTTCAGACCGTATAAGGATATTCTACGCATGAGCGACAAAATTTTAGACAAGAGCAATTTGCCCAGCCGTCATGTGACGAAAGGGCCGCAGCGCGCTCCTCATAGATCGTATCTTTACGCGATGGGTTTGACGGAAGAGCAGATCAACCAACCTTTGGTTGGTGTAGCAACTTGCTGGAACGAAGCCGCTCCTTGTAACATTTCGCTCATGCGTCAGGCGCAGAGCGTAAAAAAGGGTGTCTCTGCCGCGATGGGCACACCTCGTGAATTCACAACAATTACTGTGACCGACGGCATTGCTATGGGTCACCAAGGTATGAAGGCGTCATTGGTCTCGCGTGATGTGATTGCTGATACCGTCGAACTCACTATGCGCGGGCATTGCTATGATGCGCTTGTGGGCCTTGCTGGTTGCGACAAATCCCTTCCTGGAATGATGATGTCGATGGTGCGTTTGAATGTACCATCCGTCTTTATCTATGGTGGTTCCATTCTTCCAGGCAATCACCGTGGTCGCCCTGTAACAGTGCAAGATGTGTTCGAAGCTGTTGGGCAACACTCGGTTGGCAATATGTCTGATGATGAATTGCATGAGTTAGAGCAGGTGGCTTGCCCATCGGCTGGCGCGTGTGGTGCACAGTTCACAGCCAACACAATGGCCACCGTCTCCGAAGCTATTGGTCTTGCGCTTCCATATTCAGCGGGTGCGCCTGCACCTTACGAAATCCGCGACCGCTTTTGCTACACAGCCGGCGAAAAAGTCATGGAACTGATTGAAAAGAATATTCGTCCTCGTGACATCGTGACTTTGAAAGCGCTGGAAAATGCGGCGACTGTGGTTGCCGCTTCTGGCGGTTCCACAAACGCAGCGCTTCACCTGCCAGCAATTGCGAACGAAATCGGTATTAAGTTCGATTTGTTCGATGTGGCTGAGATTTTCAAACGCACGCCTTACATTGCCGACCTGAAACCGGGTGGTAAATATGTCGCAAAAGATATGTTCGAAGTGGGTGGTATTCCGCTCCTCATGAAAACTCTGCTCGACGGCGGTTTCCTGCACGGTGAGTGCATGACTGTGACTGGCCGCACAATTGCCGAAAACATGGACTATGTGAATTGGAACGAAGATCAGGATGTTGTTTATCCGGTGTCCAATCCAATCACCAAAACCGGCGGTGTCGTCGGTTTGAAAGGCAATTTGGCACCAGAGGGTGCGATTGTGAAAGTGGCTGGCATGGAGAACCAAACGTTCACCGGCCCAGCACGTTGCTTTGACAGTGAAGAACTGGCGTTCGAAGCGGTGAGCAACAAAAACTACAAAGAAGGCGAAGTCCTCGTCATTCGTTATGAAGGTCCAAAAGGTGGCCCTGGAATGCGTGAAATGCTGGCCACAACGGCGGCGCTTTACGGGCAGGGCATGGGCGACAAGGTTGCCTTGATCACCGATGGACGTTTTTCTGGTGCGACACGCGGTTTCTGCATTGGCCATGTTGGGCCGGAAGCGGCGGTTGGCGGACCTATTGGACTGTTGAAAGATGGCGATATCATTGAACTCGACGCGGTCGAAGGCACAATGAATGTCCAACTCAGCGATGATGAGTTGGAAGCGCGCCGCAAAGAATGGAAACCACGCGAGACGGATTATGCGTCCGGCGTGATCTGGAAATTTGCTCAAACGGTTGGCAATGCGCGCGATGGCGCTGTGACCCACCCGGGCGGCTGGAAAGAAAAACACGTTTATGCCGACACCTAAGCGGACTTCAAAACTGGTGGTTGCCACGCTGGCGCTGAGCACTTTGCTTGGCGCTGGAACGGTGTCCCATGCTTTTGATCCTGAAAAAGTTTTCAAGCCCGATGAAAAGCCACGCAGTGTATTTCGCTTTGGTTTTCGTGCTTGGAAACAAGGCAATATGGCCGATGCACTTGGCGCATTCCGCCACGGCGCTGAAATGAATGATTTAGCGTCCCAGTGGAAGCTGGCGCATATGTTGCAAACAGGTATGGGCGTTGAGCGCAATCACTATGCCGCTTACAAACTGTATTCGAAGATTGCTGATCAATTTATGGACCACGCTCCTCGGCGCAGTCAAAGAGGGCTTGTCTCCCATGCCGTGGTGTCCTTGGGCATGTATTCTTTGAAGGGTATCAAAGGCACGCCTGTGAAATCAGATCCAAGACGAGCTGAAGATCACTTTTATCGCGCTGCTGCTTTGTACCACGACCCTGTCGCGCAATATCAACTTGGCAAATTGTACCGTCACGGAAAATTGGGCGTGAAGCAACCGCGTAATGCAGCCCGTTGGCTGGGGTTGGCTGCTAAAAAAGGCCATCCTGATGCGCAAGCTGAATTGGGTGAAATGTTGTTTTATGGCGAGGGCATTCGTCGCAAGCCCGTTCGTGGCCTGGTTTATCTCACGCGTGCAGCGGCAGGTTCTGCGATAACCGGTGATGAAAGACGCATTCGTAAAGCGCGCAAAGAAGCATTCTCTGAAGCCACCAGCGAAGAGCGTAATGCAGCAGAGAAACTGTTTAAGCGTCTAGCAAACAGGTTGAAATCTCCAACACGTGCATTTGGTTTCGGTCCTCAACAGTTGAACCCGGATAAGGTTCAGGTTTCAGAATAATTTGAACTGAGACGAAAAAAAGGGGCGGACCTTAGCGGTTCGCCCCCTTTTTGTTTGAAATTGGCGGTTCAACTAGAATGCTTTTCTAATGCCGATAGTCACTTGATGATTGCGGAAATCGAGATCGGAGGACGTGCCGTCATTTGCTGTGACGTTCACATCTTCAATGCCTGAATACCGATAGCCGAGATCAATGTTCAATGTATCAGACACGGCATAGGCTGTGCCGACACCAACTTGCCACGCCACACCATCCTCATCTGTATCAAGAACTTGACCCGTGGGTGTTGTCCCAAAATTGTCGAGATCGAGATTGGCATAACCAACGCCCGCGCTCACGAATGGAGTTAGTGCGCCCAACTCATAATCCAGATAGCCGTTTGCAAGGCCGATAATGGCGGAAGCCTCACCCGTTGCTGCGCCGCCAGAAAATGTTCCAAGGCCTGCAACCTGGTGTTGGTCTGCTTCCAGAACCATGTAACCAAGTTCAGCTTCCGCACGGAATGAGAGGGGAGATTCAGTTCTAAAAGTATGACCGACAGCAAGGGCCAGATTGTAGCCCGGGTCAAACTCCGTATCCACGGTTGTCCCAAGCGTACTGAACTGGGTGTCTTCGGCAAATGCAGCGCCGATGCGGGCCGCGATATACCAGTTCTGGTCTGACACTGGCGCTTCCAGTGTCGGTTCGGGTGGAGCAGGGTCTTCTTCTAAGACGGCATCTGCTGCACGGGCTGGGTAGAATGATGCGCTGATCAGCAAAGCGCATGTGCTTGCAACGAGTATGGTTCTTTTCAGCATTAGAAAGTCTCCTGCTTTTCAAGGACACGACAAGGATGTGCCGGGTTCGATGCAAACTATTTCAGGAGGAGGTGGGCAGAATTTGTCCGCGTCACTCAAACATCATTGCATATTGAATTGTAAATTGAGCAGGGCTTTTGATTTCGCCACAATTGGCGCCGTTCACCCTCAAAATAGCCGTTAAACGACCAGGAGAATAAGCAAACCTTATATTGAGATTTCGGTCCAAATCGGCACGTGGTCTGATGGCTTTTCCCAATCGCGGACGTATTTGTCCACTTCGCAGCCCACCATCATGTCGGCGGCCTCTGCTGATAGCAGCAGATGATCGATACGGATGCCGTGGTTCTTGGGCCAAGCGCCTGCTTGGTAATCCCAAAACGTATATATGCCTGCGTCTTTGGTTGAGGCGCGCAGGGCTTCCGTAAACCCGAGGTTTTTTAAGGCTTCAAATCGCGTGCGGGTTTCTTCGCAGAAGAGAGCATCTCCTTCCCAGACTTTCGGGTTCCAGCAATCCTCCGGTTGTGGGATCACATTATAGTCGCCCGCTAAGATGAGTGGCTCTTCCAGTTGCAAGCGATCTTTTGACCACGCGTGGAGACGGTCCATCCATTTTAGCTTGTAATCAAATTTACGCGGGTCATCGACTGGATTGCCGTTCGGCAGATAGAGAGACACCACCCGCAACGCTTTGTCACCAACTGTAAACACGCCTTCCATGAAACGGGCGAGCTCGTCTTCATCGTCGCCGGGTAGGCGGCGATTGACTTCGTCAAAGGGCAGGCGAGACAGAATGGCAACGCCGTTGAATCCCTTTTGACCGTGGGTTTCTACATTGTAGCCAAGAGCTTCGATTTCACTTGCTGGAAAGGCTTCGTCGACTGATTTGATTTCCTGTAAACAAGCAATGTCGGGTGAAGCTTGCTTCAACCATTCAATCAGCACGTCGTGACGGGCCTTTATGCCATTGATGTTCCAGCTTGCAATTTTCACGACGATTATTTCCGGTTGGAGCGATGATTTAAACTATCTGACCTGACCGCCAATGCCACGCGCCAAAGCAGGGTTGTCCACATGCTGGGGCTTGCGAATTATGGCAACTTTGTGTCTAGGGCTTTTTTGTTGCATAAGCGTTTCGTTTATGGGGCTGGAAATGATTTCGGCTCACTTTGAAGACATGCAAGGGAGCTATCATGTCGAATTCTTCTCTGGGCACGCCGCAACAATTGCGCGACCCGAATTATACACCACCGTTGGGGCAGGCGATTCCGCT
>CALHHQ010000382.1 GCA_938030645.1 uncultured Rhizobiaceae group bacterium | reverse complement strand
TCAGGCGTTCCAGCATCACAACTGCAAACCGCGTAACATTTGAATAGGTTGATTATGAGCAATTCCAAATCCCATGCACCGACTTTGTCGAATGTGATGATTAAGCAGGCAGTGATTGCAGCCTTGCAAGAAGATTTGGGTTTGGCGGGTGATCTCACCAGCGATGCAACCATTCCTGCAAATGCAAAAGCAACCGCAGTGATGAACACCCGCGAGAATGGCGTCATTGCAGGCATCAATATTGCCAAAGCCGCGTTTGAAGAAATCGATCCGTCAATTTCGTTTGATGCGCTCGTGTCTGATGGTGATCGTGTGAAAGCGGGCCAAGACGTGGCGCGCATAAGCGGTTTGGCACGTGCGGTGTTGGGCGCGGAACGAGTGGCACTTAATTACATTTGTCATCTGTCAGGCATAGCCACCTACACCAGCCAATTTGCAGATCGCATTGCTCACACGAAAGCAAGAGTGTGCTGCACACGCAAAACCATTCCGGGGCTTCGAGCGTTTGAAAAATATGCAGTGAAATGTGGTGGTGGCTCCAACCATCGCTACGGGTTGGACGACGCGATTTTGATCAAAGATAATCACATCGCAGTGGCTGGAGGTGTGAAGGCTGCCATCGATGGGGCGCGCGCATTTGCAGGACATCTCGTGAAAATTGAAGTTGAAGTCGACACGCTAGAGCAGTTGAAGGTGGTTTTAGACGCTGGTGCTGACGTGGTGATGCTCGACAATATGAGCCTTGACCAGTTGCGTGAAGGTGTCGCCATGGTCGATAGCAGCATTCCAATTGAAGCCTCAGGCAACGTGAACATCGACACCATCAAAGAGATAGCCGAAACGGGTGTCGACATGATTTCCACCAGCAAAATAACTATGAGCGCACCGACCCTCGATCTTGGCCTTGATATTAAAATCAAATAGCTAGCCGCGCGTTCCAATGCGCAACCCAGGGGCGGGACGTTCGCGCAAGATCTTCCGTCTAAACCGATAAAGGGCTGCTGGGCGACCACCCGTTTGCGAAGACTGCGCGCCAGTGGGTTCGACCAGTTCTGCAGTTTCCACCAAACGCCGAAAATTCTGTTTGTGAACTTTGCGTCCGGACAACATCTCCACAGTGCTTTGCAGTTCGGTAAGGGTGAAATCATTGGGCATCAATTCGAAAACCACAGGTCGGTATTTCAATTTCGCCCGCAGTCGCGCAATTGCGGTGGCCAAAATACGACGGTGATCGTGCAGCATCTCGCGACCGCTGCCGCTCTCAATTGTTCGGGTCTGCACGGCCCCGTCCGAGAGCGCTTCTTCAACCAGCCCAGCTTCGTACATGAGTTCATAACGTTCCAACACACGTTCTTCATCCCAACTGGTTATCGTGGGGTTTCCAGACTTTGGAAGGTCGCAGCCAAATGCCAATCGAAAGCGCGCAAGTCGTTCCAGACCATCGGCACCGGAAGCTTGGTCTGGCGCCTGACGTACCCAATCCGCAAGAGCAGGCAACAAGACTTCACTGAGAAGTTTAGGAAGTCCATTGCGCCAATCCTCCCAAGGAAAAAAACTGTACCATCCTTGCCAGTTCAACGTTTTAGCTTTGCTTGCTTTATCTGGAATGCGAACCAGTGCGAGATAACCGATAGAGACAAGGTTGATGTCACCTTGCGCAACCGCACGTGTCCGTCCTTGGTCGCCAAACGTGTAAAGCTGTTCCACATAACCTAGGGATAAGCGGGTTTGAGCTTCCACCCAATTGCGCAAGCCAATATCTAGAGTGCGGTGCTTTTCCGGGTCAAAAGGGCCAAAGGGTAGAGCCGCAATTGGGTCTGCGTCCGGTTGTGGTTCAGGAACAATCAGAACCTGCGGGCCGTCTTTATTCACCGCAACAACAACCGCGTGAAGACCAATTTCCAGCCCCGCTTTCATTTGTTCGCTTCTTCCAGAGAAATTGAAAATGGTTGCCCTTCAAAAGCGTCTACGCCACGCCCAATTGTTGCAATGGCTGATACAAGTTCGCCATTTAGATTGAGTATGTGATCGGCATGATCAATCATCATGGGGTTTGGCGTGGCCATGGGTGATTTACGGCGAATGAGTTGCGCTGCTATTTCAGGTGATGTCTCAGGCAAAAGTGATAGCAAAACCGCTGCCAATGCAGCAGTAGATCGGCTGATGCCCATCCAGCAATGAATAACGAGCGGTTTCGATTGATCCCAGTTTTTTCCAAAATCAATGATGCTTTGAACGTGTTCAGCTGCAGGGGGTATCAGTCCTTCGCGCGGTTCATTGATGTCATTAAACTCAAGTTTCAAATGCCCATCGGTGATCTGTGCTGGCGTTTCCAGAGACTTTCCCGGCCCGCTCAAAGAGATCATCTGCACTGCATCACTATCTGCCAAAATGGTGTCCAAGGCGGACAATGGACAAACAAAAATCGTACTCATGACGATTGTTCGACTTCCAAAACACGCTTCATAAAAGCTGTTTGTGCAGCGACCGTCGGCATGGGCGTGAGATCAAGCGTATCTGGATCAATCCCTTTTGGTGTTGCAAAAAACTGTCGTGCTTCTGATTCTGAAAATCCAGCCAATCGTGTTGCTTCGAAATAAGCGACGATGCCGTCTGCTTTTTTTATCTGTTTTTTCAACTTAATCGATATATCTGCGGCCAATCCCATACGCATATGGACGGCCTGTTCTAACCGCAGTTCCACATCCTTGTATGCACCGCCCATGACAGACTTGAACGGTGAGATCATATCACCAATCACATATTCTGGTGCATCGTGTAGCAGCGCATAGAGTCGATCTTCGCGGCTCGGAGTTTTCAGGAGATGCGCTGTTACTTGCTCCACAAGTAGAGAGTGTTGAGCCACTGAAAAGGCATGGTCTCCATTGGTTTGGCCGTTCCAACGAGCCACGCGCGCCAGCCCATGGGCGATGTCTTC
>CALHHQ010000381.1 GCA_938030645.1 uncultured Rhizobiaceae group bacterium | reverse complement strand
TCGTTTGATCTCATTTATGCGCGACCCAATCAAACGGTCAAACAATGGACCGAGGAGTTGGAACAGGCGATTGGCCTCGCAGCCGACCATTTATCACTTTACCAACTGACCATTGAACAAGGCACACCATTTTTTGAGTTGCACCGCACGGGCAAATTGAAAATACCCGATGCCGAGCAAGCGGCTACACTGTATGAACTGACCCAAGAGATCACATCATCCCATGGGTTGCCTGCTTATGAAATTTCCAACCACGCGAAACCTGGATCCGAAAGCCGTCACAATTTATCTTATTGGCGTTTTGGCACATGGGCAGGTGTTGGACCCGGAGCTCATGGTCGTCTGTCGATGAATGATGGTCGCCATGCACTCAGCACCGAACTGCACCCTGAAACTTGGCTGGAGAAAGTTGAAGCCGATGGTCACGGGTTGATCGATGACGAGCTTCTCACCGCTGAAGATTTTGGGGATGAGATGCTGGTGATGGGTTTGCGCCTGAAGGAAGGTTTTGATCTCAACCGCTATACGCAAGAAACAGGCGCTTCCTTAGATGAGAAACGTATCAACGATCTGATCGATTTGAAAATGATCGAGCGTATGGACAATGGACGCATGCGCGCCACCGCCCAAGGTGCGCTGGTGTTGGATGCCGTGATTGCCGATCTGGCTTCTTGATAAGAGTTTAGCGGAAGTTATTTGGTGCTGGTGAAGCAATAACTTTCTTGCCGCTTTGAACTTGATTGACCACTTGCCCACGTTCCAATTGACCGTTGCTCTTAAAGCGGAAAATTCCCGTTGCACCATTGAAACCAGCCCGGCTTTGAATGGCGGGTCCTGTAAACGGGTTCACTTGGTTTCGAGTGATCAACTGCGCGGCAAGGCTGATTGCATCATACCCAAGAGCAGCGGTTACCGTTGGCGTGGAGCCATAGGTTGAACGGTATCGGCTGGCAAATGTATTGAAATTCCGCTTGTCGGCACCAGCAAAAATTGCACCATTCAAACTGCTGTTGGCGAGATTAATCGCATCCCATTGGCCAGACCCCATAATTTGTTTGCCAGATGTGGAGCCACCGGCATTCAAAATGGTTTTCAAAATCAAGCTTGGGACTTGGCCACCTTCGGGAATATACAATGCATTTGCTGTCGCCAATGGAACTGCCGCAGATTTTGCTGCGGCTTCAATCGCACGGCCATTGCCTGCATATTTGATGACAGAGACCACTTGGCCCGTTCCAGAAGCATCGTAGGTACGACGCAATGTACGTTCGGCAATGGCGCCATAAGCATTGTTCGGCAACAGCGCGACAACGCGAGTGCCGCCGCGTGAAATTCCATAATTCAATGTGCGCGCAATATCTGCTTCTGGTGCAAAGGACAAAAGATAAGTTCCGGAACCTGCACGTGCGGTGTCTGACGTGAATGCAATCATTGGAATCGATGCTGGGCGCGCAACACTGGACGCTGAACTCACGTTAGCAGACAACAATGGACCAACAACAAGTGTCGACCCTTCATCGCGGGCTTCTGCGACTGCACTGGCCGTGCGCGCTGCCTGACCTTTTGTGTCTTTGATGACAAGTTGCAAACGACCAGAACCGAAATCGCGCACAGCGAGTTTGGCTGCGTTGCGAATTTGTTTTCCAACGGCACCAGCACCACCGCCCATGGATGATGGTACAAGCAAGGTGACGCGAACTGGCCCGTTGCCCACAACTTCGCCTTTTGGATTGGGCGTGATTGCACGTTTTGGAAGTTGAGGTTGCACCACTTTTGGTTTTTGACCAGACAATTCACCAAGGTCCAGTGAACCGGGCTGGCAAGCGGTCAAGAACAATGCTGCCAAGGATACAGTTGTGGTTTTTGCATTGAATATGGAAGAGTACGTCACGGACAGTCCAAACCAAGGGTGCTTTGATGCGGCCTTACCGACCGAAAAGCGAACTCGTTTCAGATCGCCCCCAATTGCACGACCGACCCCTCACTCGTGCAACATCTCAATTGTCTTATGCAAGACACGGCAAGTCAAATATCTGCCGTATCGTTACTACATTTACTTTCTGTTAAGGTTAACAGATTGTGAATGCAAATTTTGCTCTATGATTGTGCCTTATACACGGGCACGAATGGCTCTATGACAAACACCACTTCCAGTTTCACAATCAAAGGCAACGTCCTGCAGAGCATCCCATTGCCTGCAGGGCTTTATCTTGTGTCTACGCCCATCGGCAATTTGGGGGATATCACGCTTCGCGCTTTGGAAACTTTAGCTGGCTGCACCGTGATCGCTTGCGAAGACACGCGGTCCAGTGGTGTGCTGTTGTCACGCTATGGAATTGATCGCCCTAAAATTTCCTACAATGAGCACAATGCCGATAGACGGGGCCCAGATATTTTACGCCAAATTGGTGAAGGCGCAGCAGTCGCCCTCATCAGTGATGCGGGAACCCCTCTGGTCAATGACCCTGGATTTCGACTGGTCGTCGAAGCCGTTGAAGTGGGTATTAACGTTGTTCCCATTCCTGGAGCCAGCGCGCCGTTAAGCGCTTTGGTTGCCAGCGGATTGAAAAGCGAAGACTTCCGTTTCTGCGGATTCATTCCCAACAAAGCAGGTGCTCGTTCCAAGTGGTTGAACAAACTTGCGGATGCACCCTCTACGCTCATTTTCTTTGAAGCTCCCACTCGTCTGATCGCAAGTTTGAAATCTATGGTTGAGACTTTTGGATCTGACCGTCCAGCTGTTGTGGCGCGTGAATTGACCAAAATGTATGAAACGTTTGAGCGCGGAACTTTAAGTGAACTGGTCAAACTTTTTGAAGGACAAGATCGTTTGCGCGGTGAATTCGTGATCGTTGTTGAAGGTGCAACTGAAACATCTGTCAGTGAATTAGACGCCAGCGAATTGCTGAAAGACGCACTGACCCGTTTGAAAACAAAAGATGCGGCTGCTGAGGTTGCAGAGCAAACGGGCTTGCCTCGTCAGGATCTATATCGCCAAGCACTTGATTTGAAAAAAAATGGCTGACGCCCGCACCAAAGCCTATCGAAAGGGCCATCGTGCTGAATGGTTGGCTGCCCTTTCATTGCTTTTGCGTGGCCACAGAGTTGAAGCTCGTCGGTTCAAAACCCCCGTTGGCGAAATCGATCTCATTGCTCGAAAAGGCAAACTGATCCTGTTCGTGGAGGTCAAAGCACGGGCAACTCATCAGGCAGCTTTGGATTCTGTCACATACACCGCTCAACAACGCATCGCAAAAGCGGGAAATTGGTGGTTGTCACAACAAAAGGATTTCGATCAACTGTCTTGGCAATTTGATGTCATGACCGTTGTACCGTGGCGTTGGCCACGTCATTACAAAGATGTGTGGTCAGCAAACCGCTAAAACAGTTTGCAGCTGTTCAATTGCACATTACATAGACCTAGAAATATTCAGACGGACAACCCAACCATGACACTTCGTATCGCCGTTCAGATGGACCATATCTCCACAGTGCAGATTGCAGGAGATTCATCCTTTGCTTTGATGCTTGAAGCGCAAGCACGTGGCCACAAGCTTTTTCACTATGAGGTTGACCGATTATCCATGCGTGATGGCCGTGTATTTGCCAGTTGTGAACCCGTTGAAGTGCGCGATGTGGTTGGCGATCATTTCACCCTTGGTGAAGCCAAAGAAGAAAACATGGCGGATATGGATGTGATTTTGATGCGCCAAGATCCACCGTTCCACATGGGTTATATCACGGCAACTCACTTGCTGGAGCGTTTGCATCCCAAAACACTGGTGGCCAACAATCCTGCCGAAGTGCGCAATGCGCCTGAGAAAATATTTGTCACTGAATTCCCGGACCTCATGCCGGAAACACTGATCACGCGTTCTGAAGAAGAAGTGCGCAAATTTCGCGACGAATTCAAAGACATCATTGTCAAACCACTTTACGGAAATGGCGGTGCTGGCGTTTTCCGAATTCAGGAAGGCGATCAAAATCTCTCATCCCTGATCGAAATGTTCCATGACACCTGGCCAGAACCCTTCATCGCACAACGCTATATGAAAGAGGTGCGCGCGGGGGACAAACGCATTATCCTGATCGATGGCGAACCCGTTGGTGCAATCAACCGTGTGCCGTCAGAAAACGAGGCCCGCTCCAATATGCATGTGGGTGGGCGCGCAGAAGCTGTGGACATTACAGACCGTGAACAAGAAATCTGCGCTGCCATTGGCCCCGAACTGAAACGTCGTGGGTTCATATTTGTCGGCATCGATGTGATTGGCGACTATATGACGGAAATCAACGTCACTTCGCCGACCGGTATTCGCGAAGTAAAAAAATTCGGCGGCGCAGATATTGCAGCTTTGTTCTGGGATGTTGTTGAAGCAAAACGAGCCTAATCAAATTTTGTTCATACTTTGTTCTTGTCAAAGCGCATTGAATGCACTAGCTTGAAGCTGCGACAGAAGCAGATTTGGGGGAGTGTGTTATGGTTTCCCGCTGTACAACAATTGCCTTTCAAGGCATTCAAGCCGTTTCTGTAGACGTGCAGGTGATGGTGGCGCCTGGCAATGTGGGAATGAGCATCGTTGGCCTTGCCGACAAGGCCGTTGCGGAAAGTCGTGAGCGCGTTCAAGCCGCCCTGCATGCTTCTGGTCTGTCTATGCCAGCCAAGAAAGTCACCGTTAATCTTGCGCCTGCTGACCTGCCGAAAGAGGGCAGTCATTACGACCTTCCAATCGCGCTAGCTCTCATGGCTGCAATAGGTGCCATACCGGGCGATGCTTTGGAAAATTATGTCGTTATGGGAGAACTCGCTTTGGACGGTACAATTGCACCAGTGGCAGGTGCCCTGCCGGCCGCCATTGGTGCAAATGGTTTGAACAAAGGTTTAATTTGTCCATCAGTTTCTGGCCCTGAAGCTGCATGGGCAGACCCAGATATGGATGTGCTTGCGCCTAGAAGCCTCATTGCTATGGCCAATCACTTTAAGGGAACACAAGTTTTGTCGCGTCCAATTGCGGGCATTCGAGACGGGACGAAAGCTCATGGGGATTTGAGTGAAATTCGTGGGCAAGAAACTGCCAAACGCGCCTTAGAAGTAGCCGCAGCCGGTGGACACAACCTTTTGTTTGTTGGCCCACCCGGGTCTGGCAAAAGTATGCTCGCCTCTCGCTTGCCGTCAATTCTACCACAGCTTCAACCCAAAGAACTTTTAGAAGTCTCGATGATTGCCTCTATCGCAGGTACAATTGCAGACGGAAAACTTTCATCCGCCCGACCCTTTCGTGCGCCGCACCATTCAGCCTCTATGGCCGCCATGGTTGGCGGTGGGTTGAAAGCTAAACCCGGCGAAGTTTCCATGGCGCACAACGGCGTTTTGTTTTTAGATGAATTTCCAGAGTTCACACCACAGGTTCTCGACAGTTTGCGCCAACCTTTGGAAACAGGTGAGACAGTGATTGCGCGTGCGAACCACCGTGTGTCCTATCCAAGCCGTTTGCAATTGATCGCAGCCATGAACCCCTGCCGATGTGGGATGGCAGGCGAACCTGGACACACATGCCGACGCGGCGCTCGATGTGCATCAGACTATCAAGCGCGCATATCCGGCCCCTTGTTGGACAGAATCGATCTGCGTGTGGAAGTTCCCGCCGTTTTGGCGAGCGATCTCATTTCACCATCACAAGGAGAATCTAGCGCAAGTGTTGCCGAACGCGTCTTAAAGGCACGGCAAATTCAAGCTTCGCGTTATGGCGATGATTCACTCACCAACGCCGTTGTCAGCAATACGATCATTGAAAAATCTGCTCAACCAGATGCTGCTGGGCGGACGTTGCTGCAAGATGCTGCTAACGGATTAAAATTCTCTGCTCGGGGTTATCATCGCATTCTCAAAGTCGCACGGACCCTGGCTGACCTTGATGGCGTGGAAACAGTTGGGCGGGTGCATTTAGCTGAGGCAATCTCATACCGCATGGCTGGTGAACGACTTACCCAAGCAGTTTGAACATAGGCATCTTTTAAGCGCCTATTTGGTAAACATATATCAACTCAAACCGTGCAACTTGCGGGCATGGATGCACAGCCAACAAACACCGACAAATCAGAATCGCCCTTTGAAGCCCAATGGCGTTCTAAAAAACGACCCAAAAAACGTGTTCAAAGACAGCAAGCGCGGTTGTTTGACAAATCTGTGTCTAGTTTGGTGTGCTTCCAATTCGCCATTTTCATAATGGCATTTTTCCAGATTCTGCCTGCCGTAATTGGAATCGCATTGTGCGTCTCAACCGTGTCACTATTTGCCATTGCCGTTTATGCGCTCGACCTAAAAGCCAACCCTTCTCAGACAAGCAATCATCAGTCCCTAAAGTCACAAGACCTATCCGAGCGATTGGAAATGTTGGAAGATCAATCTTGGGAAATTCGCGAAAGCGAAGACATTCATCGCAGCGCTGCAGAGGCTTTTGGAGATATTGTCATCCATAGAAATGCAATGGGCGAAATCACGTTTTCAAATTCGGTGTATGAAAAATATTTTGAATACCCGTCGCAGCTCCCCGGTTTCGCAACTGACATGAGCAAAGATCATCAAAGAAGCACTGTCCGTGATGTTGAGATTGCAACAAAGATTGGACCTCGCTGGTTCGCTTGGACTGATCTCATTATCCGCGATTTTGAAACAGGCGCTTCTGGAACGCGATCCATCGGACGCGACATCACGGAACGCAAAAAGTATGAGCAATCTCTAAAAGAAAAGGCCACCGAAGCCCATCAAGTCAGCAATGCTAAAACGCGTTTCTTGGGCATGATGAGCCACGAAATCAGAACGCCTTTGAGCGGAATTTTGGGCATGACAAAATTGCTGAACGAATCCGATCTCACACCGTCTCAATCCAGTCATCTGAAAGCAATTGAGACATCCAGCCGAACGTTGTTGGAACTTGTGGAGGATTTGCTTGATCAAGCGCAATTGGACACGGGCCATATGGTCATCGCCAAAAACCCCACCAACCTTGTTCGACTTGTGGAAGATGTTTGCGAACTTCTTGGCGACCGCGCACGACAGAAAAACATCATGATCACCAGTCATATTGATGCTCGGTTGGCAGCTTCGGTTGAATTGGACGGCCCACGCTTAAAACAAGTTTTGGTCAACTTGGCTGGCAATGCATTGAAATTCACGGAAACAGGTGGTGTGGCGATTGACGTCATGATTGAACAATCGGATGGAACGAACACACCTATCATGTCTGTTTCCGTCAAAGACAGCGGTCCAGGGATAGCTGACCAAGACCTCGACAAAATATTCAACGCGTTTGCGCAGGTTGATTCTGGATCAAATCGTACATACGAAGGTGCCGGCCTTGGCTTGGCCATCTCTCAAGATCTCGTTCGTTTGATGGGCGGCAAAATAACGGTCGAAAGCAAAATCAACAACGGCACGGTTTTCCAGTTTAAACTGCCGTTGACACCAGAATGCATCACCGACCCGTCAGATGAGAAAGTCGATTGCGTCATTCTCGCGATGCCATCAACACCTGCTCGTGATGCATTGACCAAGACAGCGTATCAGTTTTCTCGAAAAGTCATCACCGCAAATTCAACAGACAATTTGGAGATTATTGCATCTACTTGTCCGAAGAATACTGTTGTCATCGTCGACGATGCTTTTTCCATCTCCGAGTCATGGGCAATGAACATTCGCGGGATTTTAGGTCAGGATTCTCGCCTCATTCGACTTGAACCAGCACGGGGAACCACTCCAATTGCTTTGGACGATATGTTCGATGGTTGGCTCACGTGGCCAGTTCGCTCTGAAAGTTTGAAGAACGCCCTTTTCGGAGTTCACAGGATTGAAGATGAGAACATGATCAGATTGCAGCAGCAAAACGAAAAGGGAATTGCTCCTACACCAGGACGATCGCTGCACGTTCTTTTGGCCGAAGATAATCCGATTAACACACTGCTTGCCACATCACTATTGGGGAAACTGGGGCACCGGGTCACCCATGCCGAAGACGGCGAGAAGGCCTATGAGTTTTTTGTGCGGGGGCAATCAAACTCGCCATTTGATGTGATCTTGATGGATTTGCACATGCC
>CALHHQ010000380.1 GCA_938030645.1 uncultured Rhizobiaceae group bacterium | reverse complement strand
TAAATGCAGGAATTCGATCAACAGATCACGGCGGCGCGGACGCTCTCCCAACAACCTCTGAATGTCTGCAAGCGCAGCGTCGTCCAACTGACGGCCTTTAGGCTTCGAGTTGTTGCGTTTGCGACCAGATTTTGAATCAGGCATATCCAGCATGTCGGCTCCCATACAAGCTTTTCAGCTTCAACTTCCAACACATTAACGGTATCGCTGCATGCGACAACTCAATTTGAACGTCATGTGATGATTGGAATGCGACCGATATGGAGATGCCTTAGCGCATCACGGCGTCACTCGCGTCGGGAACCCTGTCCGACAAAACTTCATTAGCAGATTAAGTGCGATGCGCAAGCCGTTAGACGTGTTTGTGCAGTCACGCAATCAGTCAGGCCGAAAGGGTCATTTCCGCCAATTGAGCAACGTCATCCGGCGAAGCATCACGGGCTGTGGCGTCCAGCATTGCTATATTGGCGGGGGCCACCATATCTGCTGCCAGCACAGATGCGCTCACTTTCGCCTTTTCGTCGGAATTTAACACAAGCGACTGCCCACATTTTTCAGCCAACCCATGAAGAATGTCCGGAATATCTTCACCGCGCTTACCACCCATTATTTCCGCAGCATGGTCAAAGGCCTCGCGATTGCCTTCCATTGCCCAGCCCATAGTTGCAACCAATGCCACAGATACTGCGCGACCATGGGGAATTGCGGCAATCGAACCAAGCGCATGGCCAATGTTATGTGCCACTGCGCAGCCTGTATTGCCGATGGCCAATCCGCCATAAGCAGCCGCAATCATCATGCCCGAACGGGCTTCAATGTTGTCAGGTACGTTGACTGCAGTGACCAAGTTTTCAAATGCATTTTTGATGCCATTGTCGGCAATCGAGTCATTCTCTTTGTAACGATAACGATTGGTGCGCGATTCCAAACTGTGCACCAGCGCATCCATGCCCGTGAAGAATGTCCAGAACGCTGGCAAGCCAACCGTCAACTCAGGGTCCATCAACGCCATATCAGGCTTCAATGGCGGGCCCCAGAACCAGTTCTTCGTACCATCTGCTTGAGAAATGATCGACGTGCCAGTGGTTTCAGATCCCGTACCCGCCGTTGTTGGCAATGTGATCAATGCAGTCTTGCGAAACGGCAATTGTGTTTGCGCCAAACGATAAGGCGCGCACCCCTCTCCCGTATGCGCCAACACAGCCACAACCTTGGATGTGTCGAGCGCAGAGCCACCGCCCATGCCCACAATACAGTTTGCGCCCATGTCGAACGCCTGTTTTGTTGCGGCGTCGACAGATGCTTCTTTCGGATCGCTCTGCAAATCATCAAACACAGCAACCGTGTGACCAGCTTCGCGAATGGAAGCTTCAACACCATCCACTAAACCCAATTGTTTAAGCGCAGGGTCGCAAACCACCAGCACTTTGGCGTTGGTGCCAACAGTGTCAGTGACATGACTACCTGCGAGCTTTGCTGCGCCTGGCGCGAGGTTCATAGCGGGGTGTTTGGTGAGGGAGAATGCGTGGGTCATGGGAATCTCTTAGCATCATGATTTCGCAAACATTGCTCACCAATTTTGCCCACCGACAAGTGATCTGCGGCACAAAATTTCGTATTTTTAACAATATTGCCCGCACATGTCGTATTTTCCGCAACTCGTGTCGCCCGTTCGTCGCTTTTGTCTCGTCGGCAAACCACTATAGACTGAGCAAATCGTTCTAAAAATTCAGCAAGAACGACCGGGAGATTGTGACCATGAGCACCGAGCAGGCACCAGCACGCAAAGCACGTCGCGGACGCGGCGGTGGACGTGATGGCAACGCCCGACGTGGCGGACCAGCCATTCGCCAAAGCGATTGGCAAAACAACGTCATTCTAGACCACCCGACCGAACCTATTGATCAAGAGGGTGTTGAAAAAATCCACAACACCGCAATGCGCATTTTGGAAGAAATCGGCATCGAGATGCTGAACCAAGAAGCCATCGATGTGCTGAAGAAACATGGCGCCAAAGTTGAAGGCCCAAAGGTTTTTCTGGACCGCGAATTTGTTATGGAAAAACTGGCGCTTGTGCCACCCGAATTCACTTTAACACCGCGCAATCTTGATCGCAAAATTACCATAGGCGGCAAAAACATCGTATTCGGCAATGTCTCCAGCCCTCCAAACTGTTCAGACCTGGACACAGGCCGCAGAACAGGCACGCACGAAGACTACAAGAATTTCATAAAGCTGACCCAATATTTCAACTGCATTCACTTTGCAGGCGGCTATCCTGTGGAACCAATGGACATTCACCCGTCCATTCGCCATCTCGATTGCCTGTATGACAAGCTCACCCTCACCGACAAAGTTGTTCATGCCTATTCGTTGGGCAAAGAACGCGTTGAAGACGTGATGGAAATGACGCGCATTGCTGGCGGCCTAACCCATGAAGAATTCGATGCCACACCGCGCATGTACACGAACATCAATTCAACCTCCCCGCTGAAACATGATGAACCCATGTTGGATGGCCTCATGCGTTTGGCGCGGCGCGGTCAACCAACCATTGTTACGCCCTTCACCTTAGCGGGAGCCATGGCCCCTGTGACCATGGTGGGGGCAGTAACACAGTCGCTGGCAGAGGCTTTGATCGCTGTCGTATTGGCACAGTGCGTCAACCCTGGCGTTCCTGCCGCCATTGGCACATTCACGTCTAATGTGGATATGAAGACAGGCGCGCCTGCATTTGGCACTCCAGACTATGTCCGTGCCACCCAAATCACAGGCCAAATGGCGCGATTCTATAATATGCCAATGCGTTCATCAGGCGTGTGCGCAGCCAACGTGCCTGACGCCCAAGCTTCTATGGAAACCATGTTCTCGATGATGGCCTCCGTTACGTCTGGCACAAATGTCGTGTATCACGCTGCTGGCTGGCTAGAAGGTGGACTTTGCGCTTCCTACGAGAAATTCATCATCGACTGCGAAATGCTGCAGAACTTCCAAGCCTATTTCAAACCCATGGTGGTGGATGATGACACGCTTGCATTTGACGCCATGAAAGAAGTCGGCTCCAACGGCCATTTCTTCGGCATTCAGCATACGCAAGACCGTTATGAGACCGCTTTCTACTCGCCGTTTTTGAGCGATTGGCAGAACTACGAAAACTTCCGCGACAGCGGCGCTGTATGGACACCTGAACGCGCCAACAAAATGTGGAAGCAAATCCTCAACGAATTCGAAGCTCCGCCCATGGATGAAGCCATCAAAGAAGAACTCCAAGCCTTCGTTGCCAAGCGCAAAGAAGAAGGCGGCGCACCAACGGATTTTTAGACTAAATGACACTCCCGACTAAAATGCAGGCAATTCTCCTCACCGCGCATGGTGGACCGGAAGTTTTGTCGGCGGTGAATGATCATCCTGTTCCTTCACCTGCAGAAAATGAGGTGCTCATTCGTGTGGGCGCTTGTGGGGTGAACAATACGGACATCAACACGCGCATTGGTTGGTACTCAAAAGCTGTGCGGGACGACACGAACTCTGCGGCGATTTCGGATGTCGAGCCTGATAGTTCGGATTCAAGTTGGTCGGGCGCGGCAATCGGTTTCCCACGCGTTCAGGGCGCGGATATATGCGGTGAGATCGTTGCAGTGGGCAATGGAGTGGACACAGCCCGCATTGGTGAAAGGGTGATGGTTCAATCGATGCAACCTCAAACCAACGATGAAAACGGGTTGAATTGCATCACTATTGGTTCCGAAATAGACGGCGGTTTTGCAGACTATGTATCTGCCCGATCAGATATGACATTGACTGTAAACAGCGATCTCAGCGATGCTGAGCTCGCATCATTTCCATGTGCCTATACAACGGCTGAGAACATGTTGGAGCGTATCAACCTTGCCGAAGGTGAACGCGTCATGATCACAGGCGCGTCGGGTGGCGTTGGGTCTGCCGCCGTTCAATTGGCCAAGCGCCGTAAGTGCCACGTTACCGCTGTCACC
>CALHHQ010000379.1 GCA_938030645.1 uncultured Rhizobiaceae group bacterium | reverse complement strand
TCTTCCATCTCGCCGTCAAAAGCCTGACTTGTGGCGAGATAGATTTTCGTTAAACCGCTTTCATCAACAAGTCGCTCTGCAAATGCACTTTTGCCAGACCGCGCACCGCCCAGAATGAGCGACGCGCCAGCTTTAAATTGTGTCATTTCGTTGGATTTAAGCGATGCCGAATGCGGCGTTGATGACCTTTTCACCAACCAACAACAGGCCTGCGCCAGCAACCATACCGCCGCCGATACGTGCTGGGACGTTGGCGATCAAGTCATTGGCTTTGCCAAGAACAGTTACAATGCCTGTGCCAGCAACAATCGCGATAGCGTATTGTGTAAGACCAAAGCCAGCAAGGTAAGCTACAACTGGCGTTGTTTCAGCGCCAAAGATTGCTTCACCATACGCATGACCATGAAAAAGACCCGCCACGGCAAACAACGCTGCATAGGCAGCAAATGGAATTTTCTTGCCAGAAATGAGCATCAAACCAGCGGCAGCAACGGAAAGTGACACGACGAACTCAACCATCGGCAAATCAATTGCCATCAAGTGAATACCTGTACCTGCCAATGTCGCGATGATGAAGAAGGCAGGCAGTGCAAAGCGCGCGCCGACTGCAAACGCAGCGATACCCACAGCGACGATAAATGCCAGATGATCAAGTCCAAGAATTGGGTGACCGATACCAGACAACAGGCCTTGACCCAATGTCGCTGGCGTTTCGCCCGCCATTGGGTGGTGTGCAAATGCTGATGTAGAAAATGTGGTCGCAAGTGCGATTGCACCTGCAAAAGATAGCTTATTCATTGGTCAAACAACTCCCGTGTTATGCCTGTTTGGCGGGGAGCAAATGCAATCAATGGAACAAAGCAATAAGCGCTCATCCAACGAATGCAACGGAACATCCCCGTCCGTTAAAATCATTTGGAACAGAATGTTCCGCCGCAAATGGCAGGTCTCCTGGCTACGGATCAACGGCTGACTGTCCACCTTCCCGCCTCTTTAAGGCAGTGGCTTTCATCGGACAGGGCCTCACCGCTACAGTCGCGGGGTCGGCTGTGGTTCAGGCTCCCGAATTGGGTCAACCCGTCACATTCCCTTTTGCTCTTCGAATCCATTCTCACAGATATGACGAAGACCATATGCAGGTGCGACTAAATAGCCCGACACCAGCTGAGTCAATCGTGAAAACGACATGCCTTGCCGTAATGTCAAAAAAGGAAGTTATAGCTCGAAAATTCGTGGATCAACCAAAGGTTCAAGATGATCTGCAAGAGCATCAAGGGCGGTTTCCACCTCGCGTTTGTAGTCAACGGAGGAGATGGTGAACCCCATTTCCCGCAGCAGGCTTTCACGCCACTGATCAGTGGCAAACATTCCGTGCAAGTAGCATCCTCGCACCAAACCATCGCTGGACACGGCGCCATCCGCCTTATTGTCGATATGGATCATTGGGTTGGCGCAATCTGAACCTTCGGTGCGCCCCATATGGATTTCATATCCGTTCAAGGGCTGGCCAGATTTCGCATCGGTGGCGCTGCTGTTGAGAACCGTTTTGGACGGCACCAAAACCGTTTCCACATCAAGCAAGCCCAATCCTGCTGCTTCGCGTTCTTTGCCTTCAATTCCGTCAGGGTCTTTCACCAACGTGCCCAACATTTGATAACCGCCGCAAATGCCAATCACATGTCCGCCTCGTGCCACATGATTCGATATCTCACGATCCCATCCCAAAGCCTTGATTTGATTCAAATCTGCAATGGTGGATTTTGATCCCGGAAGCACAACCAGCTTCGCATCTTCGGGCCAAGCATCGCCAGGCCTGATAAAAACAACCCGCACACCGGGCTGCAGTTTCAATGGGTCAATATCGTCAAAGTTCGAAATGCGTGACAGAACAGGAACGGCAATAATGTCCCCTTCTTGTGATTGCGCAATGGTATGTTCCAGCGCCACAGAGTCTTCAGCAGGCAATCGGGCAACTTCCGGCAAATAGGGAACAACTCCAAGGCTTGGCCAATCCGTAAACTCAGTAATTTGTTCCAATCCACGATCAAAAAGTGATACATCACCGCGAAACTTATTGATCAAATATCCACGGATCATATCTCGATCTTCGTCGGGCAAAATTGTGTGCGTACCGACGATGGACGCAATCACACCACCACGATCAATATCACCCACCAGAACCACAGGCACATCGGCGGCTGTGGCAAAACCCATATTCGCTATATCACCTTCACGAAGATTGATTTCAGCAGGACTGCCCGCGCCTTCAACGATCACGAGATCGCACTGTGATTGAAGCTCACGATAGCTTTCCATCACCGCGCCCAGCAATTGCGGCTTCAACCGCTGGTAGTCTCGCCCCTTGGCCGCGCCCCAGACTTTGCCGTGAACGACAATCTGACTGCCCGTCTCACTTTGAGGTTTTAGCAAAACGGGATTCATATGTACGGAAGACGTCACATCGCATGCCAAAGCCTGCAACCATTGCGCACGACCAATCTCGCCCCCGCTCCCATCAGCCAAAGGAACATCAGCAACGGCAGCATTGTTTGACATGTTCTGCGGCTTGAACGGGCGCACAGACATGCCTTGACGTGTTGCCAAACGGCAAAGACCAGCCACCAGCACTGTCTTGCCCACATCGGAGCCCGTGCCCTGCAACATAACCGAACGCGTTTTTGCTATCTTTGCCATCACCAGCCGCAATAGCGCAGGAGGAAAGCCTTGAACAGGCATCATGACCCAAAGCAAACGAAAAACGCTCCGCAAAACCCTTACTCTTGGGATTTGCAGAGCGTGATCGTACTCAATGCACTGTACTTTTTGCCAACAAATACGCGTCGGCGAATTCTTTCCCGGTACGCAAAACCTTTTCCGGAAAGTAAGACGGAGATCAATCTGTCTTGAAGATATGTTTAGACGCTGTTTCCTAACAGGCCGCTAATGAGTGGTTAAGCAAAAGGAAATCCGCATGGTATTTTTTGCCGCCTTACCAATACCTTACCGATCAAATTAAGATTTGACGGCGCAAATCATGGGCCATCGAGTGGGCCGCGTTTACACTTCGGCTTCAAAAAAATTATTTATTTTCTCAGATTTTTTTTCTACTCAACCGCCAGGAAACACATGCAGGCTGTTGCAACCAAGCTAACCGCTGAGACTGACCGAAGACTTATCGAGCGATGCTTTGATAATGCCCGCAGCTTCATCGATCGTATCACGCGTCCAAGTTAGCGGTGGAGAAAGGATCATCGTATCCCCCACAGCGCGCATCATCATGCCCGCTTCAATGGAATGATCACGAACAACGACTGCAGCACTTCCCGATGGTTCAAACCG
>CALHHQ010000378.1 GCA_938030645.1 uncultured Rhizobiaceae group bacterium | reverse complement strand
GCCGAAGGTTTCGAAAAGTTTCTGGATGTTCGTTACAAAGGAACAAAGAGGTTCGGACTTGATGGAGGCGAAAGCCTGATTCCCGCGCTTGAGCAAATTATCAAACGCGGTGGACAGTTGGGTGTGAAGGATATCATCCTTGGTATGGCGCACCGTGGTCGTTTGAATGTTTTGACCAATGTGATGGGCAAACCGTTCACGGCTGTGTTCCACGAGTTCAAAGGCGGGTCTTTCAAGCCTGATGAAGTGGAAGGATCAGGTGACGTAAAATATCACCTCGGTGCATCTTCCGACCGTGAGTTTGATGGCAATAAAGTTCACTTATCGCTGACAGCCAATCCGTCTCATTTGGAGATTGTGAACCCAGTTGTGTTGGGAAAGGCGCGGGCCAAGCAAGATATGACGGAACCAGTTAACGAGCGCGGCTCGCGCTCGCGCCACACGGTTTTGCCTTTGCTGTTGCACGGTGACGCTGCATTTGCAGGTCAAGGCGTTGTAGCTGAGTGTCTGGGCCTTTCCGGTTTGAAGGGCCACCGCACGGGCGGTTCCATCCATGTGATCATCAACAATCAAATCGGGTTTACGACAAACCCGCAATATTCCCGTTCGTCTCCCTATCCTTCTGATGTGGCGAAGATGATTGATGCTCCGATTTTCCATGTGAATGGGGATGACCCTGAAGCTGTGGTATATGCGGCAAAAGTGGCGACGGAGTTTCGTCAGGAATTTAAGCGTCCTGTCGTGATCGACATGTTCTGCTATCGCCGCTTTGGTCACAATGAAGGCGATGAACCCATGTTCACACAGCCTTTGATGTATCGTAAAATCAAGGCGCACCCTTCGACGCTGAAACAGTATGGCGAGCGCTTGGCCAACGAAAACGTGTTGAGCGCGGAAGATGCAAAAGCTGCGGCCGCTGAATTCCGGTCGCAGTTGGATTCAGATTTTGAAGCATCAGAAAGCTATAAACCAAACAAGGCAGATTGGTTGGATGGTGCTTGGTCTGGCTTGAAAGCAGCTGAAAGCGGGGAAGACCCCCGCCGTGGCAAAACTGGTGTCCCGCTGGACATGCTGAAAGCGTTGGGCAAAAAAATCACGGACATTCCCGATGATTTTGAAGCTCATAAAACCATCAAACGGTTTATGAGCAACCGCGCCAAAATGATTGAATCTGGTGAAGATCTCGATTGGGCAACGGGGGAGGCTTTGGCCTTTGGCACATTGCAGTTGGAAGGCCACCACGTTCGTTTGTCTGGGCAAGATGTGGAGCGAGGCACATTCTCCCAACGCCATTCTGTGCTGTATGACCAGCGCGATGAGAGCCGTTACATTCCACTGAAAACATTGAACGAGATGGACGGATATGAAGATGCTGAAAATTATGGCGTCATCAACTCCATGCTCTCGGAAGAGGCTGTCCTTGGTTATGAATACGGATACTCGCTGACACGCCCTTCGGGTCTGACCGTATGGGAAGCGCAGTTTGGTGATTTTGTGAACGGCGCGCAGGTTGTGATTGACCAGTTCATCTCATCTGGTGAGCGTAAATGGTTGCGTATGTCGGGTCTCGTGATGTTGCTGCCACATGGTTATGAAGGCCAAGGTCCAGAGCATTCCTCGGCGCGTCTTGAGCGCTTTCTTCAAGCTTGTGCGGAAGACAATATGCAGGTGGCGAATTGTACGACGCCTGCCAACTATTTCCACATTCTGCGCCGTCAACTGAAACGAGATTTTCGTAAACCGCTGGTGATTGTGACGCCGAAATCTTTGCTGCGTCATAAAAGTGCGGTTTCAAAACTGGAAGAATTTGGTCCAGATACATCGTTCCACCGCTTGCTTTGGGATGATGCAGAACAATTGCCAGACCAGAAAATTAAACTGGTGAAAGACAACAAAATTAAACGCGTGGTTCTGTGTACCGGTAAAGTTTATTTTGACCTTTATGACGAGCGCGAGAAACGCGGCCTCGATGATATCTATTTGCTGCGTGTGGAACAATTGTATCCATTCCCGGCCAAGGCTCTGATCACTGAACTGTCGCGCTTCAAAGGTGCCGAGATTGTATGGTGTCAGGAGGAGCCCAAAAATATGGGCGCCTGGAGTTTCATCGAACCGTATCTTGAATGGGTGCTGTCTCACATAGAAGCAAAGCACCAGCGTGCGCGTTATGCTGGTCGTGCTGGTGCCGCATCACCAGCGACGGGTCAAATGTCTCGCCACTTGGCGCAATTGGAAGCCTTTTTGGAAGAAGCGCTCGGCGGCTGAGTGCCGGGTTCTATTTGAAACCAAGTTTTAGAAATTCGGGTACGGAAAGTGCCAAACACCAAGGAAAGAGAACAGTAGCATGGCTGATGGTGAACTGATCGACGTGATTGCCCCAAGTGCGGGTGAATCTGTAACCGAAGCAGAAATCGGGGAATGGTATGTTGCCGTGGGCGGCGCCGTTGAAGTTGATGATGCTGTTGTCGAATTGGAAACTGACAAAGCTGCGATGGATGTGCCTGCACAGCAATCCGGTGTTTTGGAAGAAATTTTGGCGGAAACTGGTTCTGTCATCGCACCCGGTGATGTGATTGGCCGTATTCGGGTTGGGGCATCTGCTGCGGCGGCCGCACCTGCTGCAACTCCTGAACCAAAGTCCGAACCAACGCCTGCACCAGTAGCTGCTAAAACAGAAACACAACCAGCACCATCAGCAGCCAAAATGATGGCTGATAAAAATGTTGCTGCGGATTCCGTTGAAGGCACTGGTAAGCGTGGACAGGTTTTGAAAGGCGACGTGATCGCAGCACTTGAGAAATCGTCTTCTGCACCAGCGCCTGCGGCATCTGCACCACGCCCTGCATCAAGTGCCGATGATGAAGTTCGCGAAGAGCGAGTGCGTATGACGCGCTTGCGCCAAACAATTGCACGTCGCTTGAAAGAAGCTCAAAGCACAGCCGCTATGTTGACCACGTTTAACGAAGTGGACATGGGCCCAGTGATGGAACTGCGCAAACAGTACAAAGAACTATTTGAAAAAAAGCACGGTGTGAAACTCGGTTTCATGGGCTTTTTCACAAAAGCTGTCTGTCATGCGCTGAAAGAAATTCCAGCAGTGAATGCGGAAATCGATGGCACGGACATTGTCTATAAAAATTATGCCCACATAGGCGTGGCCGTGGGAACTGACAAAGGCCTGGTGGTTCCTGTTGTGCGCGATGCAGACCAAATGTCGATTGCTGAAATCGAACAAGAGATTGGCAATCTGGGCCGTAAGGCACGTGATGGCAAACTCGGCATGGACGACATGCAAGGTGGAACGTTTACTATTTCGAATGGTGGTGTTTACGGGTCGTTGATGTCGACTCCGATTTTGAATGCGCCTCAATCCGGTATTCTGGGCATGCACAAAATTGAAGAGCGTCCTGTCGTGCGCAATGGTGAAATCACCACAGCGATGATGATGTATCTGGCATTGTCTTATGATCACCGTATTGTGGATGGCAAAGAGGCAGTGACGTTCCTTGTGCGTGTGAAAGAAAGTCTGGAAGACCCACAACGTCTGGTTTTGGATCTGTAGGTCGAAATGGCAAAAACCTATCTCATTACAGGTGGCAGTCGTGGCATTGGTGCTGCGGTTGCAAAGCTTCTGGCCTCACAAGGCCATAACGTTTGCATCAATTACATGTCCAACGCAGAAGCAGCAGAAAAAGTTGTTGCTGATTGCAAAGCGCATGGTGTGGATGCCGTCGCCGTGCAGGGCGATATAGGTGAAGAGGCTGATATTTTGCGGCTTTTTGCAGCAGCTGATGAGATGGGGACGCTTGCAGGGCTGGTGAACAATGCTGGTCATGTTGGCCACTCTGATCGTGTTGAGAACATTACGGCAGAACGCCTCACGCGTATGTTCGCGGTGCATTTGACAGGTTCATTCTTATGCGCCCGCGAAGCAATCAAACGCATGTCCACCAAACATGGTGGCGAGGGTGGTGCCATTGTGAACTTGTCATCTGCTGCAGCTTATATTGGGTCACCCAATATGTATGTGGACTATGCTGCGGCCAAAGCCGGTGTTGATATTTTCACCAAAGGCTTGGCGCTTGAAGTGGCGGGCGAGGGCATTCGCGTGAATGCCATACGCCCTGGTTTGATCGATACTGAAATTCATGCATCCGGTGGTGAAGTCAACAGAATTGAAAAAATTGGCCACACTGTCCCAATGGGTCGTGCGGGTTCTGCTGAAGAAGTAGCGCAGGCCATCGTGTGGCTTTTGAGTGAAGATGCATCTTATGTGACAGGCGACAGCCTGAACGTAACCGGCGGACGCTAGACGTCCAAATAGGAAAATGAACATGGCAAATGAATTTGATGTCGTCGTTATTGGTTCTGGCCCGGGCGGATATGTGTGTGCGATCAAAGCAGCGCAACTTGGCTTGAAAACAGCGATTGTTGAAAAAGACGAAACTCTGGGCGGCACGTGTTTAAATGTGGGCTGCATCCCATCCAAAGCGTTGTTGCATGCTTCGGAAATGTATCATGAAGCTGGCCATGGGTTTGATGCCCTCGGAATCGACGTGGGCAAGCCTAAGCTCAATCTTGAAAAAATGATGGCCCATAAAGATGCCACCGTAAAAGCTAATGTGGACGGTGTTTCGTTTTTGATGAACAAAAACAAGATCACCGTGTTTCATGGCATGGGTTCAATCCCCGCTAAAGGGCAAGTCGCTGTCACAGGCGGTGATGGCAAAGTGGAAACACTTGCCGCCAAGAACATTGTTATTGCAACAGGCTCTGAAGTTGCAGGCATTCCCGGTGTGGAAGTTGAGTTCGATGATGCGGTTATCGTGTCATCAGACAATGCAATTTCGCTGCCCAAAGTGCCGAAATCTATGGTTGTTGTTGGTGGCGGTGTGATCGGCTTGGAATTGGGTTCAGTCTGGTCGCGTCTTGGTGCCGATGTGACTGTTGTCGAATATCTTGGGTCTATTCTGGGCGGGATGGACGGTGGCGTTGCGAAACAATTCCAACGCACGCTTAAGAAACAAGGGTTCACGTTCAAAATGAATTCCAAAGTTACCGCCGTTGCCAAAGAGGGCAGCAAAGGTCTGGTGACGTTCGAACCTGTCAAAGGTGGTGATGCTGAAACCATTGAGGCGGATGTGGTGCTGGTTGCGACAGGTCGTCGTCCGTTCACATCCAATCTCGGCTTAGAAGCTCTTGGTGTTGAAATGGAACGTGGCGTGGTGAAAACCAACGCTCAATGGCGCACCAATGTGGATGGTATTTATGCTATTGGTGATGTGACCGACGGGCCAATGCTTGCGCACAAAGCTGAAGATGAAGGCGTCGCTGTCGCAGAGACAATTGCAGGTCAACATGGGCATGTGAATTACGGTGTTATTCCCGGTGTGGTCTATACGATGCCAGAAGTCGCTTCAGTTGGCGCTACCGAGGAGCAATTGAAAGCCGACGGTGTTGATTATGTTGCAGGCCAGTTTCCGTTTACGGCAAATGGTCGTGCACGAGCGATGAATGCAACCGATGGGTTTGTGAAATTCTTGGCAGATAAGAAAACGGACAAGGTACTGGGATGTCACATTGTTGGCTTTGGTGCGGGCGATATGATCCATGAGGTGGCAGTGTTGATGGAATTTGGTGGGTCGTCGGAAGACCTTGGTCGCACCTGCCATGCCCACCCGACTTTGTCTGAAGCAGTGAAAGAAGCAGCGCTCGCCACATTCGCCAAACCGTTGCACATGTAGGAACTATATATGTCGACAGATCTCACCATACTTTTTGGCATTCTGTTTATACTCTTCGGCATGCTTGTGTGGGGTCGGTTTCGCTATGACCTGATCGCCTTTGTGGCGCTGTTGGTTACGGTTCTGGTTGGCATTATTGAACCCAGCAAAGCGTTTGAAGGTTTCGGTCACCCCGCAGTTGTGATCATTGCATTGGTGCTCATTGTTTCCCGCGGATTGATGAATTCTGGTGCGGTGGAACTGATCGCTCAATTTGTAATCAAGCCAGATCGCAACTTGAATGCGCATATTGGTATTATGGCGGTGGCTGGCGCAGCTCTGTCTGCAATCATCAACAATGTGGCAGCACTCGCTTTACTCATGTCGCTCGACATGGATGCGGCACGCAAAGCCAAACGGGCAATATCTTTGACCCTAATGCCTCTATCATTTGGCACCATTTTGGGTGGCATGATCACGATGATTGGCACGCCGCCAAACATCGTTATTGCGCAGTATCGCGAAGATGCTTTTGGCAAACCGTTTCAAATGTTCGACTTTGCCCCTGTTGGTCTTGCAGTCGCATTGGCTGGCATCGCTTATGTCTCAATTGTCGGTTGGCGACTGCTTCCCAAACGCGCTGATACCGTGTCGCTAGATGGAGATGCTGGGCTTTATGTGGCTGAGGCGCGGGTGAGGGAAGATTCCAAATCTATCGGGCAAACAGTCGGTGATATCTATCCGCTGGCCAATGAGAACGATGTGACCATTATGGGTTTGGTACGGCAGGGCAAACGGCTTCCGGGCTTTTCCAAAAGCAAAGAAATTCGCAAAGGTGACTTTCTTGTTTTGGAAGGCGACCCAAAACAAATCGAAGCCCTCATGGGTGCTGCTGAACTGGATACGATTGGAGCTGAAAAACACGGCGGGCTTTTAGGTCGGTCGCTTAGTCTTGTGGAAGCGATTGTGCCGGAAGATGCGCGCATTGTTGGTCGCACAACAGAAGCCTTGAGACTTGTGGGTCGTCATGGGGTGACCCTGTTGGGCGTTTCGCGCCAAGGCAAAAAGTTCAGAGACCGTGTTCGGAAACTACCGATTAAGGCTGGTGATATGTTGTTGCTCATCGGGCCCGATGAAAATGTCGCAAGAGCCAACAACTGGCTCGGCGTATTGCCGCTGGAAAACCGTCGAATGGAAGTCTTGCAGCGAACAAAGGCGTTCATCGCGATTGGGCTTTTTGTGGCGGCTATCATGCTGTCCGTTCTCTCCATTACATCACTGGCAATCGCATTGGCCATCTGCGTGGTGAGCTATCTTGCGCTTGGCATTATAGGTGGGCGAGATTTCTACGCTTTGATTGAATGGAAAGTGATTGTTCTTTTAGCGTGTCTTATTCCTGTTGGCAGCGCTTTAGAAACAACTGGTGGCAGTCAATTGATTGCGGAACTGATCGTCACGCAAACATCAAATCTTCCACCATGGGGCATTTTGACGATCATCATGGTCATAACTATGACCTTGTCTGATTTCCTAAACAATGTAGCGACTGCGCTCATCACAGCACCAATTGCTGTCAGCGTTGCGCAATCGATTGGGGTTAATCCTGATCCGTTTCTGATGGGGGTCGCTGTTGCTGCATCTTGTGCATTCCTCACCCCAATTGGACACAAAAACAACACGATTATTATGGGGCCTGGAAACTACCAATTTGGCGACTATTGGCGCATGGGTTTGTTGCTGGAAGTGATCGTGATCGCGGTGGCCGTACCTACGATCATTTTGGTTTGGCCGTTTTAACTGCGGGTGACGTCCACAAAAAAAGCCCCATTCATTTGAACAGGGCTCCTAAATTCATTCAAAGGCGTCTGATTTAGTCAGCCCGTTTATCCAACTTCTTATCTGTCGCTTCCGCTTCAACCTTCTCTTCGAAGATTGGCGTTTTTGACGGCATGTAGGTTGAAGTTGCTTTCTCGGTTTTCACAATCAGCGATGCCACTTGTTCGGGCTTGTCCACCGATGCGGTTTTGCCATAGCTGCAGGCGAATGCAGGGCTGGCAATCATGGCTGATGCAAACAGAATTGCGAGTAGGGTTTTCATGGGGTCGTCTCCTCTTGGTTTGAAGATACGCCCCGAAGATAACACCAGATCAGGAATTGTCCAAAATTGTCACCCGCGACAATTCGGAACAGATTTCCCAACCGTAAATCAGTCCCCACACGTCTGGTCGGCTGCTTTCAGTGCATCGCGGTAACAACGGTTTTGAGATGAGCAGTAGAGACGCTCGACTTTGGAATAGGTCATAATGCCAGCTTTGACTTTGCCGTTTGCGCGTTTTCCGCAGCGTAGGGTGATTTCCACAATCAGGCCCATATCGTTGGTCATTTCAACGAAGGAGTCTTTATCCTTAAAGCCGGGATATTGGCGAAAGTCAGCCGCGTTTGCGAAATTGGTTGATGTGAAGGCAGTGGCTGCAAGTGTTGCGGCGATCAAAAGTGTACGCATTGTAGGGTCCTCGTGTGCTTTGCGCGATGCGCTTGCACGGGAGGTTGCAACCCTTATGCCACCTGATTTGGCTTATTTTGTATCAAAATGAAACGTTTTGAATGTTCTACGGTGTGACACGGGTCACCTTGTAGCCTTTTTGAACCAAAATATTTGCAATGCCTTTTTCACCTGGCAGGTGTAGCGCTCCTACAGCAATGAAGGCATTGCCCTTGGAGATCAACGGAATGGAAGCATCCACCATGGACACATTGCGTGCATCCACGATCACCTGCTGGAATTCGGCATAGTCCGCATTGTCTTCGGCTTTGACGAAACCATTTTCACCCACGCGGCGCATGAGTGCCCAAATGGTGGCGGTGTCTTCTTTGACATAAAGCTGGATCATCGTTTCAAACAAATCATCCATGCGACTGCCCAAACGAACGGATTGCAACAAACCGCTCAGTGCGAACTTTTCTGGCAGGCTTGCCATGGCTTTCATCTGGCTTTCCAATGTTTCCAAAGCCACAAGCTGTTTGCCGGACGTCTTGGCATCTAAGCCGAGCTTCATATCAAGAAATGGGGCTTGGGCGCGTTTGCGTGCGAGTTCACATGCGGGCAAGGCGAGTGACCCCGTCAAGGCCCAAGGTTTCATTTTACTGGCCACATTCCACGGTAAGCCGAGTTTGGTTTTCACCAGCTCTTTTACAGACGCTGCTTCTTCAGGTTTGAGTTTGGTGTCCAAACTCTCGGCACCTGAATACATCGTATATTGCATGATGCTGAAGGCTTTTGAGGCCATGGCCTGCGGGTCGATGATTTCCGTAATCTCGAGAGCGAGGGAATCGCTTTTGTCGAACGCCACCTGTGCACCCGGTTTGAGCGTCAACATTCTGGGGTCAGAAAGGTGCATCGTGCCGAACAAATAAGATGGGGCAATGCCATCTTTCTCGATTTTCCATGTGAGACCTTTTCCGAATGGAATGCTCTCTGCTTCTCTTGAAAGTGCAGCTGCAATTTCAGGAGCTTCCGTTCCGAT
>CALHHQ010000377.1 GCA_938030645.1 uncultured Rhizobiaceae group bacterium | reverse complement strand
AACTGCCGAACCAAAGGCCATGCGGTCGAAACACTCGGTGCCGATATCGAGGGTGAAGCCAAGGAAGTCGCTCAAGCTCACGCAAAATTGGCACTGGCTTCACTTGCAGCAGACTATCCAAAATTGATACTGTCTGGTGGTGAAACGACTGTCACAGTCGATCAAAACAGACCTGCCGGTAAAGGCGGTCGCAATGTTGAATATCTTTTGTCACTGGCCATCGCATTGGATGGCACAGACGGTGTATATGCTCTCGCCGCTGACACAGATGGCATTGACGGCAGTGAAGACAATGCTGGCGCAATCATCACGCCTGACACTCTGGTCAGAGCAAAAGAGAAAGGCATCGACGCCCAAGCCATGTTGGATGGACACGATGCCTATTCATTTTTCGAAGCCTTGGGTGACTTAGTCATCACCGGCCCCACACGAACGAACGTCAACGACTTTCGTGCGATCTATGTCAGCACATCTGAGGCTACATAAACGCCTGAAGACCTGTTTGCGCACGACCTAAAATCAATGCGTGAACATCGTGTGTGCCTTCATATGTGTTCACCGCTTCAAGGTTCATAACGTGGCGGATCACCCCATATTCGTCACTCACCCCATTGCCACCATGCATATCACGAGATTGACGCGCAATATCGAGAGACTTGCCACAATTGTTGCGCTTCATCATGGAAATCAGTTCGGCTGGCGCACGGTGTTCATCCATCAAACGACCCAGTCGCAAAGACCCTTGCAAGCCCAATGAAATCTCCGTTTGCATGTCAGCCAATTTCTTTTGAATAAGCTGTGTTTGGGCCAACGGTTTGCCGAATTGTTTACGCTCCATTGTGTAGGTGCGCGCTGCGTGCCAGCAGAATTCTGCAGCACCCATTGCCCCCCAAGAAATGCCGTAACGTGCACGATTCAGACAGCCGAACGGACCAGCCAAACCAGACACATTTGGCAACAGATTCTCTTCTGGCACGAACACTTCATCCATTTGGATCATGCCAGTCACAGAAGCACGCAGTGAAAACTTACCTTCGATTTCTGGTGTTTCCAAACCCTTCATGCCGCGTTCCAAAACGAAACCGCGGATTTTTCCATCGTGATCATCAGACTTCGCCCAAACAACCAGAACATCAGCAATGGGAGAGTTTGTGATCCAGTTTTTGGCACCAGACAAACTATAACCACCGTCTACTTTTTTGGCACGGGTCAACATGCCACCAGCATCTGAGCCATGGTCAGGCTCCGTCAAACCAAAGCATCCTACCCATTCACCGCTGGATAGTTTGGGCAAATATTTGTTACGTTGGTCTTCTGTGCCATAGGCAAAGATTGGATGCATCACGAGTGACGATTGAACGGACATGGCAGACCGGTAACCCGAATCGATACGTTCCACTTCTCGTGCAACCAGACCATAAGAAACGTAATTGACCCCTGCTCCACCATATTGCTCGGGGATCGTCGCACCAAGCAAACCAAGCGCGCCCATCTCAGTCATAATAGAACGATCAAATTTCCCTTGACGGTTGGCCTCCAAAACACGCGATGCCAACCCATCATTGGCATAAGCACGCGCGGCATCACGGATCATTCGTTCATCATCGGTCAATTGTTCATCGATCAAAAACGGGTCTTCCCAATTCAACGGCACAGGCTTTGCGCGCGCCAATTCAGGTGTATTTGTGTGAATATGTGGTTCGTTCTGATCGGGTTTTGTCAGCATGGAAAATCTCCTTAACATTCACGATACATAAACTGTTGCACCGCGAAAAGCATGTCTTTCGGTTCAAAACACATTCGTCTTGCGACAAATTGCAAAATGCGCCTACGTTCTTGATGAAATATCTTGGGAGACTGCGCATGTCTATCGACACACTTCGCTCAGCAATTGAAAATCCTTTAGGGCACAGCCTGATTGGTCTGGCAAGTTCCATTGAACACGGCATACCCATCTATGATTGCCGGTCTTTAAGAAATCATCTGCCCATTGGTGAAAAACGAGATAACCTGAAATTGGAGCTAAGTGGTATTATGCTTCACGGTTCAGGCGCATTCGTTCTGAAAGGCGCTTTTGAAGACATCACCGTGATTGATGAAGCCACCAAACTGTTTCTACAGATCATTGAACAGGAAAAATCCACGAAAGAGAGTGGAGCCGACCATTTCGCGAAATCTGGCGCAAATGATCGCATTTGGAACAGCTTAGAAAAACTGTGCCGCGCATCACCAGAAACCTTTGCACACTATCATGGAAACCAATGGATAGACTTGGCGTCTGAAAGTTGGTTGGGGCCAGCCTATCAAATGACAGCGCAAGTGAATTTGGTCCGCCCCGGCGGCGCGGCACAAGAAGCCCATTGTGATTATCATTTGGGGTTCATGACCAAAGACCAAGCCAACAGTTATCCGCCGCATGTTCATGCCATGTCACCGCGCCTCACTCTACAAGGTGCCGTCGCCCACTGCGACATGCCGATAGAATCCGGCACCACCAAATTGCTTCCTGGCTCGCAAAACTGGTCCGACAATTATGTTGGTTTTCGCGACGCTGAAGTACGTGATTTATTTGAAGACAAGTATGTTCAACTTCCATTGGAAAAAGGCGATCTCCTGTTCTTTTCGCCCGGCATCTTGCACGGCGCGGGCGAAAACAGAACAAGCGATATCGACCGCATGGCCAATCTCCTTCAAGTGTCATCCGCATTCGGTCAGGCCATGGAAACAATCGACCGCGATGCCATGTGCCGCATGCTCTATCCCATTTTGAAAGCTGGCAACCTCACGCAGGAAGAACGTGAATGTGCTATCGCAAACAGTGCTGAAGGTTATCCCTTCCCCACAAATCTCGACACCGATCCACCGGTGGGCGGCCTAGCGCCAAAAACACAACAAGCGTTGATGCGGGAAGCCTTGGACGGTGATTGGACCGAAGCAAAATTCAATGCGGAACTCGACAAGCGAGAAGCCCGTAGAGTGAGCTGATCCACTCAATTTCCGTGCATGATCCGTTTGCCCATCTAATCCCAAAGCCATAATTGCCTTATCAAACTGAGGCCACTAGATTTGTTCCATCGCTATTTGGAAAGACTTTTATGAACACGATTATCGAACAGCTGGAAACTCGCCGCGCAGAAGCACGACAAGGTGGCGGAGAGAAACGCGTTGCAGCACAACATTCCAAAGGCAAACTAACAGCGCGCGAACGCATCGAAATTTTGCTCGATGAAGGCTCATTCGAAGAATATGACATGTTTGTCACCCACCGCTGCACTGATTTCGGCATGGAAGACACCAAAATTCCCGGCGACGGAGTGGTGATTGGTTGGGGCACAATCAACGGCCGCCTCGTCTATGTGTATTCTCAAGATTTTACGGTTTTGGGTGGATCATTGTCTGAAACCCACGCTGCCAAAATCTGTAAAATTATGGATATGGCCATGAAGAATGGC
>CALHHQ010000376.1 GCA_938030645.1 uncultured Rhizobiaceae group bacterium | reverse complement strand
AAGGGTTCCCGGACTATCCAGACGGTTGGCTAAAGCCGGTCGCAGATGTCGTGCGCCGAGCAGGCGGACTGTTGATCTGTGATGAAGTGCAATCAGGGTTTGGTCGGACGGGCACCCATTTCTGGGCACATGAAAAAATGGGCGTTGTCCCGGACGTGATGACGATTGGCAAACCGATGGCCAATGGCCATCCGATGGGTGGGGTTCTCGCCAGTGCTGATATAGTGGGGGCATTCAGGAATGGGTATCGCTACTTCAACACGTTTGGAGGCAACCCAGTGTCCTGTGCTGCGGCAATGGCTGTCCTAGAAGAAATTGAAGCACAGGATCTGATGTCAAACGCAAGGAATGTTGGTGAACATGCGCGTGCTCGCTTAAAAGCGCTTCAGGCAAAACACGAAGTCGTCGGCGACATCCGTGGCTCTGGCCTTATCTTCGGAGCGGAATTGGTTTTGGATAGAGCGACCAAAGAACCTGCCACCGCGTTCACGGACAAGGTGATCAACGCTATGCGTCACCGTGATATAATTCTCTCCAAGCTTGGCCGACATAAGAACACCTTGAAGATTCGCCCGCCGATGCCGTTCTCTATAGAAAACACAGATCTATTGTTCGATACACTGGATGATGTACTCGAAAAGACGCCCCTTGCGTTATGAATGCAATCGTTGAAAAAGCACTTCGTTATTGGGGAATGGAATGTGCTGAATATGAACTGATTGCCGCTAGGGAAAATTCAGTTTTCAGAGTGTACAGCAGCACTGGCAGCGTGGCCTTGCGATTGCACAGGCAAGGATATCGTACTGATGCTGAACTACGCTCAGAATTGTTATGGATGCAGGCCGTAACGGAAGGTGGAATTGAGGTGCCTGCTCCAATACCCACAAAAGCAGGTCAGATGTTGCAGCTCACGGACGGTGTGCAAGTCGATATGTTAACTTGGCTTTCGGGCATGACATTGAATTCTGCTATGGAGACCCAAGATACGCATCACCGTGCTGGTCTGTTCCGTGCTTTGGGGAAAGAAATGGCGCGTTTTCATGATATTTGCGATGCATGGCCTCGCCCTGCTGAATTCGATCGAGTGACATGGAATATTGACGGTCTGCTGGGTGATGCCCCTCACTGGGGCCGGTTCTGGGACAATCCGCACCTGTCATCGCAGGACAAACGCTTATTTCAGGAGTTTCAGGAGGTGGCGACTGTCGAACTCACCCGACGCCAGAACGGGTTGGACTTCGGCCTGATCCATGCAGATCTTGTACCAGCGAACGTGATGGTTAGCGGGCAAACTCTTAAATTGATCGACTTTGACGATGGCGGCTTTGGGTTTCGAGACTTTGAAGTGGCTACAGCGCTGCTCAAACACACGTATGAGGATGATTATTTATCTCTGCGCAACGCGCTGATCAAAGGGTACACGTCAATCCGTGATATTGATCTAACCACTCTCGATCTATTTTTGGCTATACGCGCCGCGACTTATGTTGGTTGGAACATCACGCGGTTAGGCGAGACTGACGCACTGGAGCGCAATGCGCGTTTCATTGACACGACTAGAGATTTGGCACGCAAATATCTTGCTAGATAACTTGGTTCAATGAACCGATTGCCGACATTCATTCTGTATTTGTATCGGCCAGCGACACAAAAAGCCCCCACTCAACATAGAGCAGGGGCTTTCGAATTAGGTATATAGGCTTGGCGGAATGGTTCAGCCCGAGAGCTTACACCCCTCTGTTCACACCCAGTGCTTCCAGAGTGCTGATGGTCAAGCCGCCCGTTGGCAGGCCTTTATCCTGTTGGAATTTGCGCACAACAGACAATGTGCCCGGTCCCAATTCACCATCGGGTTCAAAACCGAGATTGTACCCTGCGCTCACAAGAGCGTTTTGAATGCGCGTGATGATTTCTGGAGTTGTGTTCGTTTCACACAAAATCTGGCGCCATTTCACCGCTTCGCCTGAAACAACTTTGCGTTTCTCGACGGATGCATATTTTGCCGGCGTTTCAATGACTTCGAACTTTTCAGGCTCCACAAGCTCTTTAATGATCACTGTCTTATATTTGGCAGGGATCACCTTTTTCGTTGTGGTTGGCGGAGTTTTCATCACCTTGCGTTCAACAGTCTCATAACGAGCCGGAATGACCTCTTCTTTGGTCTGGGCAGGTTGATCAACAACAGTGTTTGAAATTGTTTTGTAAACTGCAGGAACTTCAACAAGACACATGATTTCGCCAGTGGCAGCATCGATTTTCTCATGCGCGCCACGGCCAACTTTCCACTCAGTGCGGGCAGGCGAGATCAAAATCTGTTTTTCTTCCGTCTTATACGTCGCGGGAATAACAGTTTTGATTGTCTGTTCTGGCTGAACAAGAACGGTTTCTGTCGCCAATTCGTAAATGGGTGGCACAGGTGTGAGTTCGTAGCTTTCTTCTTCGATCAGAATGCGTTTCTCGACTTCGCGATAAACTGCAGGTGTCTTCTTGAAAGATGACGTTGCTGGTTGAACCAAAACCTGTTCTGGTGTCACATCATAAGTCGCAGGCACCAACACTTTTGCATAGCATTCGCCAGCTTTTGCATTTGCGGGCGGCAATTGTTGTGCCAATGCCGGTGTTGCCAGCAATACGAATGCTGCAGCTGTTCCAAATAAACTCTTCATCAAAATCCCCTCCGAAAGCGGAAAAATTCTATACGCATCAAATACAGCACTTGGTGCCAACTCTAATGTCTTGGTCGTCACCAGCTGTTTAGTTGACTGTTTCGTTAACAAGACCTTAACAGGATAACAGAATTGGTTAATCTGGCGAGACCCAATCGTTACGTATGGTTAACTTCTTCGTGTTCACGGTTGGCATAGTATCGTAACCATCTGATACTTTTAATTATTGTGGGGTGAGGTTTGCGGATAATGGACTCTAGTGCCAGCGTTGAAATTCAAGATTTAATACAGGCGTCGTCAGTTGTTTCTGTTTGGAACTTGTTTTCCGCCACAGCCAGCAAAGTCCCGCATGCTACAGCCGTTCAAAATGACGAGAAAGAATTTACCTACTCCCAGCTGAAACTGCGCGTTGAAATGACGGCCCGCTTTTTGGCCAGACAGGGCATTGCACGTGGCGACCGCGTGGCATTGCTCGCGCGAAATTGCATTGAATTCCTTGAAATACAACTGGCTGCCGCCAAACTCGGCATCATTCTTGCCGCACTGAATTGGAGGCTTGGAGAAAGGGAACTGCAACACTGCATTGCATTGGTACAACCCAAATTGTTGATCTGTCAGCATGAATTTGTGGGCGCTATTGAAACACTAGGTATTGGCGATGTTGCTCTCCATACTTTGGGGGATATTCACGAAAGGGAATTGTCAGACTTAACCGAGCCATCGTTCGCAAATTCACAGCGTCTCATGTCTGGCGAAGATGGATTGGTTATTCTTTACACCAGCGGCACAACGGGAATGCCGAAAGGTGCGCTGATCTCTCATAGAGCCATGATTGCCCGCGCCATGTGTTTCACGTCTGAATTGGCGTTGAAACATGATGCTGGCTTTGTAGCGTGGGCGCCTTTGTATCACATGGGGTCAATGGACCATGCACTTGCCACCTTGATGCGAGGCGGAACTGTTTTCGTCGTAGATGGATATCAACCAGACCTTCTCATCGAGCTGCTAGAGACTGCCGCTATCGGATGGTTTGTTTTGATGCCGGGAATGGTTGGTGATTTTGCAAGCATTTGTAAAAAGCGCCGCGTAAAGGTCAAAGATGTCACCGCATGCGGCGCTATGGCTGATCTTGTCCCGCGCGAAGACATTGCTGCTGTGACCAAAGTTTTGAACGCCCCTTATCTCAACACATTCGGCGCCACAGAAACGGGTTTGCCACCCGCCACTGGTGCATTGATAAACATTGGTGTCGCACCCCAAAATCTGCCTAAACGACAATCAGCTTTTTGCGAGCTTCGTTTGGTCGACCCCGATGATAATGATGTGGCCTTTGGCCAACCGGGAGAGGTGGCTGTTCGAGGGCCAACGCTATTCAGCGGTTATTGGCAAGCCAATGAAACCAACGCTTACGATTTTCGCAACGGTTGGTTTCATATGGGCGATGTGATGCGTCGCAATGAAGACGGAACATTGGAATACGTGGATCGTGTGAAATATCTCATCAAGTCCGGTGGCGAGAACATATACCCAGCTGAAATCGAACAGGTCGTGTTGCAAGATGCTCGCATTGCTGAAGCAGTGGTTGTGCGAAAATCGGATAGCAAATGGGGCGAAGTCCCCGTGCTCTTTGTTGTAAAAAATGGAAATGCAATCGCGGAACAAGATGTTAAGCGGTTGTGCGAGCGCGACTTGTCGAAATACAAGCAACCAAAAGAGATCGTATTTATCAATGCAGACGAGTTGCCGAGATCAACGACAGGCAAAATTCAGCGACACTTGCTTGAGGAAATGCTCTAGCAATTCCTGTTTTTAAAGTGCTTCGGAGTTCGAAAGAGAATTTTCAGGCGCTGACCGAATTTTTGGCAGTGTTAAGGTTCGTTTTGCGCGCTTTGATTGCGTTTAGCCTTTTGAGCAAAAGCGGGCTCGTTTTGAACCTTGGAACAGCTTTCGCTTCAACTTGAACTGCTTCGCCCGTTTTAGGATTGCGACCAACACGTGCCTTGCGCTCTTTTGTGAAAAACACCCCAAATCCACGCAGTTCGACGCGCGCTCCAGATACAATTCCATCTGAAATTTCTTTCAGCATTGTTCCCACCACATTCTCGATGTCTCTGCGGTAAAGATGTGGATTTTGCTCTAGTAAGAGATCAACCAGTTCAGATTTTGTCATCGCACAATACGCCCCAATTCCCCCAATGATGGACGGTCTTCAATCCCCACATTAAAAACCGCCCAGTCCTTAATAAAAGATACTGATGCAAAGGAAACTTCCTGTCCTCAAATATGGATTTACGTTGGCCCCCATCGTCTATTCCATAGTATTAATTGGCGGTGTGTGAAGTAATTTGAAAGTACGAAAAGCATTTGGATCTCTCGACTTCATACATGCGTTCCATTGGGCTGACTGGTTTCAAGGAACTGATGGCAGCGCGTGGTTTCGATGCGATCAAACTTGTGCAAGAAGTCGGATTAGACCCTCGCGTCCTTACGCATTCAAATCTGATTTACCCGTATCAAAAGCACATAGATCTTTGGGAGCATGTTGCTGATCGTTTGGGCGATCCAGATATCGGACTGAAATATGCGCTATCAATGAGGCCTGCTTTTGCAAATCTAGGCCCCATAATTGTTCTTGCGCAATTTGAGAAAACCGCAGGTGATTGGTTTCAATCAGGAATGCGCTATTTGAAATACCATTCAAATGGCTTTCAATTGTCATTGACCCCAATCGAGGGAACGAATGACTTATCCATGCGCTTGACGACTGATCCTCTCATTCGCAGGGGACGGCAAGTCGCAGAAATAGATGCAACACTTTCTCTGTCGATGGCGCGACAAACATTGAATTCAGATGTTTTCGAGCCCAAGGTGGTGCGCTTTCCGCACTCACGACCAGCCAGCGTAGAATTGCATTCGCAGATATTTCGTTGTGACCTTGAGTTCAATGCACCATTTCTCGAAGCGGTGTTCAGTAAAGATTTTCTGACGCTGCCTTTGCGCTCTCCTATGCGGATCGCACGACCAGTTGTTCGCTGGTTTGCTGATCGACTTGTCAACAGGGTCCCAACGGCCAAGACGTCAGCGTCACATAAAGTGCGCATGGCCATTAGTCTTCACCTCGGGACGAAGCGTTTAAACATTCATGACGTCTCGGCAACACTAGAATTGCACCCCAAACAGTTGCAGCGTGATTTGCTTGCAGAAGGCAAGAATTTTTCTGAAATCGTTGAGAGTGTGCGGCAAGAGTTAGCTTGCTCATTATTGGAGACATCCAACGTGCCTGTTCACACAATTGCGGGCTATCTGGACTATTCAAACTCGTCAGCTTTTCTTCTCGCATTCAAACGTTGGCAGGACATGACGCCAAGTCAGTATCGTAAGAAGTTTAAAAGATAGATCGTCCAAGACATTTGAAATCACTGTGTACAAAAAGCCGATTGTCTCGAACTATGTATTTTGAACCATTGTGTTTGAATTGGCCTTGACGAGAATTTGCCATGGGCAATTTTGGGGAATGAATGGATTATGGCGAGTGGTCAAAAGTCGAATTTAAGTGGTCGCGAAAGTATGGGGTATATTTTAGTGGCTGGCCTGTTGATGCTGCTGCTGATCTTTATCGCAGTTTTCGGTCCAGATGACTCCGAAAGACAGTTCGATCTCACCATGAAAAACCTATCTCGTGCATCTCTGGGTGTGCCAAACGAGTGATGATCTAGGCGATTGACTTGGATCGCCCCGCATTGCGACCAGAGAATATACACCCGCCCAGAAACGTGCCTTCTAGAGAATTGTAACCGTGATAACCGCCGCCACCAAAACCGGCCACTTCACCTGCTGCAAACAAGCCTGGAATGACACTGCCGTCTGCGTTGAGAACTTGGGACTCTAAATTCGTTTGAAGCCCCCCAAGTGTCTTGCGGGTCACCACATGAAGTTTCACCGCAATTAAAGGCCCGTTAGCTGGATCCAATATTTTGTGGGGTTTTGCCGTGCGAATGAGACGATCACCACGATAGTTGCGCGCCGAGTTGATTGCCATCAGTTGCGCATCTTTGGTGAATGGATTGTCAACTTGAAGGTCACGCGCCGAGATTTGCGCCATGAGTTTATCGTGGTCGATCAAACCACCACCCGCGCACTGGTTCATGCCGCGCACGAGGTCAGGCAAATTTTGCGCGACAACAAAATCCTCTCCCTTTTCTTTGAATGCTTCAACAGCGGGCGTCGCTCCTTTGCCAAGGCGGGCTTTCAAAACCTCCATCCATTTTTTTGAAGTCAGATCAGGGTTCTGTTCAGAACCAGACAAAGCGAATTCTTTCTCGATAATTTTCTGCGTCAACACAAACCACGAATAGTCATAGCCCGTTTTCAAGATTTCTCGCAGCGTCGTCAGTGTATCGAACCCGGGCATGCAAGGTGGTTCCAAACGATTGCCTTCAGCATCAAACCACATGGAGGAGGGGCCGGGCAAAATTCGAATTCCGTGATTGGGCCAAATCGGATCCCAGTTTTTCACCCCTTCCGTATAGTGCCACATTCGGTCTGAATTGATGAGATTGGCACCTGCTTTTTGTGCAATAGGGATCATGCGCCCATCCACATGGGCGGGAACACCCGAAACCATGTCCGCTGGCGGTTCACCCAACCGATCACGCGGCCAATTCTTTTTCACCTGTTCGAAATTACCACCAATACCGCCAGACGTGACAAAAACACTGGGTGCTAAAAATTCAAAATCGCCGACCACATCACGATTGGTTTTTTCACCCCGTTTTTTCTTATCATCAGCTAGAATTTCTCCTGAAATGCCTGCGGCAGCTCCGTTGGTCATGATGATATTGGACACTTGGTGGCGGAACTTCAATTGAATGAGCCCGTTCTTCACATGTTCGCGCACGCGTCTTTCAAACTGCTCCATCACGCCGGGGCCAGTGCCCCATGTGATGTGAAACCGCGGAACAGAGTTGCCGTGCCCGTTGGCATAGGACCCACCGCGTTCCGCCCAGCCCACAACAGGGAACCATCTCATGCCCATATCGTGCAGCCATGGACGCATTTCGCCAGCGGCAAATTCAATATATTTTTCCGCCCATTTACGCGGCCAGTGATCTTC
>CALHHQ010000375.1 GCA_938030645.1 uncultured Rhizobiaceae group bacterium | reverse complement strand
CCCAACGGCAAGCTGCATTGATCACCATTTGCATTCTCACAATTGGTGGAAAGTTTTTGGTTTTTCCATTGCCTGACAGCAGAATGTATTTGGTGTTTCTGTTGGCCATTTTGTTGACCTGCCTATCGGCTTTGAAGCCCGATTTCGCATGGTCTAAATCAAATATCCATGCCTAAGATTTTTTTTCCGTCTCCGGTGCCGCCCAAGGATACATCATCACTGGCATAGGTTGTGGCATTGGCTGCGGCACCATTGGTGGCGCTTGCATGTAGACTGGCTGCATCATCGGCTGCGGTTGCATGGGATAACCCATCATCTGCGGCGGATAGTTCATCAACGGCATTTGCATTTGCACAGGTTGTGGCTGCGCCATTTGCTGTTGAATAGGCTGAGGAGGAGCCGCTTGTTGCTGGGCAGGAGCAGCTGCAGGTTGATCAATAGCTGGGGCAGGCTGAGCAACTGGTTGCGGCGCGGCAGCTTGTGCAGCTGGTTGGGGCGCAGCAGCTTGTGCAGCTGGCTCTGGTGTCGACGCGGGCTCGGCAACTTGAGTTGGTCTATGAACTTCTTGCGATGCTTGTTGAGCTTGAACAGGTGCAGCCATGGCTTGCTGTTGTGGATGAACAGACGCAGGAGTTGGATTGCCGTAAAGGTCATCGGTTGGGCGGTCGCCATACTGCCTATGAACCAAAGCGCTTTGCACAGGTGCTCCCGCGCTATTGACCAAGGCACGGGTCGCACCAAACACCAGAGGAAGCAAGGCAAGGAAGCCACCAAGAGCACCACCCACAACAGCTCCACTAGCAACGATGAGCTTACGATTTGGACCTGTTTTCTTATCGGGTGCAACCGCAGATGAAATAACTCGAGCCGTCTTCGGTTGGATGATTTCTTGCTCGCCCGTTTCACGCGAGCGCAGCAAAACCATCTCATAAATCTTGCGATTGGCTTCCAGTTGACTGGACAATTCACGCAGTTTCACCTTCGCCGCACTGTCTGTCACGGCAGATGATTTCAAAACATTCAATTCTTCTTGCAAATCTGCCTGACGTGCTTGCGCGCGTTTGAAATCATCTTGCGCGGAAGCCACGATGCGACGCATCTCTTGAGTCAACGCATTTCGCGAACTGTTCAATTCCGATTGCGCACCAATACGTTCGGGATGACGCGCACCCAGAGTTGTTGACACTTTTGCAAGTTGAGCACGTGCTCGTGAATATTGAACACGCAGCTGACTGACGGTGTTTGTCGCCAAGGAAGATGGAACAGAACCAGAGATCACATCAGCGAGATCAGTGCGACGGGCTTGTTCAGCCTTCGTGCGTGCGTCCCCTGTCTGAACTTTTGCCAAAGCCAATTGTTCGCTCAAGCGGGCCAATTGCACTTCGCTCAGCAATTTCCCATCCGCATCAATCAAGCCATTTTCGGCACGATATTGCTCAACAGCCTGTTCCGAAGCACGAACCTTCGCCTGCAATTCACCCAACCGACCGCTGAGGTCTTGGTTTGCATTGCGAGCAGCTGCAGAACGCGCGATGGATTCATCGTTCATATAAATGCGTGCGATCGTGTTGGCGATCAACGCAGATTTCTGAGGGTCTGTTGTCGTGACGCCAATTTGCAAAGTGAAGGTCTGGTTCACGCGCAACACATAAAAATTCTCGTAAAGATAAGATTTTGCATTGCTCGCGCCGTCGCCCTGCACGCCCGACTTACCAAAAATCATGGAAATGAATCGGCCAACGCCTGTGGTGGAGATACCCTGCCCGTTGAACTCCGGATCTTCCTGCAGTTCAAGCTCATCAACCACCAAGTCTATGACACTCGAAGACGAGATGATACGCACCTGACTTTCCGCATAAGCAATGGTTGCTTCGCGGTTCAACCCCGTGGGCGCAACACCGCCTTCAAGAACCACAGATTCGCGCGGCTCAATCAAAATTTCAGCAACGGCCTCATATTTGTTTGGCAAGGTGATTGCGTAGCCAGCTGCCAAAACCATCCCGACAATCGCCAATATCAAAATCAACCACCAGGCTGACAACAAACGCATGATAATGGCCCCGAATGACAAGAACGATTGGGCTGATGGTTGTTGAGTGTTTGGTCTTGATTGAGAAGAATAGCCAGCGTGCGCATGAGTTTGCGCAGATGCGGTTGGTTGTGCTGCGTTGGTCTGGGCGACAGCAGGCTGCGATACTGCACGACGCGTCTTCAACTCGGAGAGCTTTTTTACCAAATCATTGATCTGGCTGGACTTATCTGGGTGCATCGCCCCAGCGGCGGTCTGCGGATTGACGGTTTGAGCAACGGGCTGTTGAGCACGAGGTTGCTGCCAATTGTCATATACCGGTTGGGTTCTGGTTTGTTCTGCTCGGTTCAAATCGCTCAAAAAAGAACCATTGTTGGAATTAGCAACAGCTGATGGCCAGCTTTTCGTCGCTGGCACAAAGGCATCCAAAAGTGATTTTTGGGCACCATTCGTCGGTTGCTGAACAGCAGCCTCTTTTTCTGACTTTTTAAAACGAGAAAACATAGAAAGGCAGAGATTCCATAAATTTGCTATAGGAAGGTCGCAAAACGCACCGCTCCATTGGTTACCAAGTTATTAGGCAACATGGATAACAAAGCCTTAACCGAAGGCTTAGACTCCCTGAAAAAGGGCCCAAATCTGAACTAATTTGTGTATTTCTGAATTAAATCGAACAATGGCTTCTTTTGCCACTGGTCATCAAAGGGCAAAGGTCGCGCTTTGGCAGAATCAGATCGGGGGAATACGTCCTTGATCCAGCTGTGTTTATCGGACAGTCCCCAAGTTGTGATATTCCGCACTGTCCCCGCTTCAGTAATCGCATCCAGAAATTCGCGCACGGTAGCGACCACGGCCCGATCACGAACTGTCGGATCAGCCGACAACTTCCAATCAATGACATCGAGTTCGGTCACAGCAACCTCAAGGCCCAGCGCCTTTAAATCACGCACGAATTTGATCAAGTTGTCAGCTCCCGTTCGGCGCTCCGCATAAAGGTGCGCTTGCAGACCAACCCCATGAATTGGAATGTTTTTCTTTTGAAGACGTTGGACTATTTGCAATATCGCACGGTGTCTGGCTTCTGTACGTAAGCTGTCATCTTCCAGATCGTAGTCATTGATGAACAGACGACATTTTGGGTCAGCCTTGGCAGCGGCTGCAAATGCAATTTCCACGTGACGCGGCCCCAAAATGTTTTGCCACACGCCCTTGCGCCATTTGCCTTGGGTCAACGGGTCGTGTGCCACCACTTCGTTCACAACATCCCATGTGGCAATGCGGCCAGCATAGCGCCCGACAACAGTTTCTATGTGTTCGTTGAGAAGCTTCTCCAGCAGTCGTGGTTCTGTAACAGCATCGATCCAGCTTGGGTTCGCATCATACCACAGCAAAGCATGTCCATGGATCGGTTTGTTGTTGGCTTCAGCAAATTCGATGATTTCGTCTGAACCGCCAAAGTCGAATTGTCCCTCCGTATGGCGAAGGCTCGCCCACTTCAGAGCATTCATCGGTACGATCAAATCGGCATGTTGTTTCAACAAATCGCGAAAGATTGGTTCATTTCGAAACGGATCAAGGTGGACTGCTACGCCATATGGAATTTTCGAAGCTGCAAATGCGCCAGACGTGGCAAAAGGCAAACTCATTGAGCTCGTCAATCCCGCCCCCAACACACCCAGTGCGGAACGCCGTGTTAACAAATTTGTTTTAATCTTCATCTGCTTTTCGAGAAGACTGGCCATTTGCATATTCTCAACATTTTCAACGGTCTATACATATCGACATGGAATTAAGTAGTTACAAACGAGGCATGTTTGACCGATTGCAACGCATCGGTCTCGATAAACAACGGCTCGTTGATTACTCATCTTTGCTTGGCGGCCAAGTTGGTCGTCTCGTTTTCTCCATGCTCTATTTTATCACGCTCGCACGTGCATTGTCGTTGAGTGATTTTGGCATTTTTGCGACCGCTTCTTCAATTGGTATTGTGCTATCAAGGTTAAGCGGGCTGGGTTTCGTCTCACCACTTTTCAGAGTGGCCACCACCAAGCCAAGCCTGCTGGGTGTTTACACAGCAGGTTTTTTGACCGCCAGCGCCGTCACACTTCCAATTTTGGCAGCCGTCGCTTTCCTATTGCATTGGTTGATCTATTCAGAACTGCTGACACTGCTAGCGTTTATGTTGATCGTCATAGCAGAGGTGCTTTTCTGGCGCGGGCTTGAAGCCGTAATCATCGTCAACAACGGTTTGAATAAATACACTTTGGCTTCCTCCATTGGCATTTCAAGCGTTGCTGTGAAGGCCATTGCAGCAGCTGTTTTTTGGTATCAAGGATATACAAATCTAGAGCTATGGGCTGAGGTGTACTTCGCGGTTTTGGGCATAGCTTTGCTGGTTGCCTTTGTCCTGTTTTATCCAAAACAGAAATTAAGGTGGAAGCCAAAGGCCTGGCTTCTTCGTCTTCGTGACGCGCTTGGTGTTTCAGCTGCCGAATGCCTGTTCTACATGCAATCTGAATTAGACAAAGTTCTGGTTCTTGTCTTGGGCGGTGAAATGCTTGCTGGTCTTTACGCAATTGTGATGCGGTTGGTTGACCTCACGGCTATGCCATTGCGCGCATTGAGCACGATGTTAACCCAATGGATCATGCGCAAAAGACAGTCGCGCCAAATGGCCTCAACAGGTTTGAAATTAGATGCGTTAATCGCCTTTGTATCTGTCGGCGCCCTGATTGCAATTGCATTGCTTTTGTCATTCTTCCCAAATTTCTTGGGCAAAAACATTTCGCTAGGTGCATCCTACCTCTGGCTGGTTCTGCTGGTGCCAGCATTCAGAAACGCCATCGAATTGCACACTGATCTGCTATACGGCCATGAACGTATGGCAAGTCGCGTCTGGTTGCTGATCTACCTTGCTATAACGAAAGCGGCCCTACTGGCTTTGATTTTGAACTACACAGACGATTTCGCAACAGTGGCCATCTGGCTGAATGCAGCATTCGGATTGTTGTATTTGGCTTCGGCGCTTGCCGTTTACAAAATTATTTTGAATAGGCCAGCTGGTCAGGCTGCGAGCAAATAACGCAAAACCTCTGGCGCGGTGTTGGTAAATGATTGCACGCCAATCGCGACCTGGTTGTCTGACATCCCATCGACAAATGCTTCAACACCTTCGCGTGTCAGTGCCTGCCCTGACCAGTAGGTCTGGCACAAACCTTCAGCTGCATGCCAGTGGCCCTCACCTTGCAAAACGCCATCTGCATAAGCACCATAAATCTGGCATTCGGAAAATGAACGGTTGCGACCAATCGCTGACACCCAATCACGGCCCGATGCTTGTTCAATGTTTGCACACATGTTCAGCACGTGTTCACGCCGCCAAGTCACAAGATTATTGATGTAATCATGAGCTGGAAAAACTGGAGTCGACAATCCGTTCAGCGTTGCTGCTGAGCGGGTCCAGTCAAAGTGGAGAGCATTGCTGTCCAACTGATCTGTATTGATACCATTGTCCTTGCGGTAAAGCCGCATTGCACCTTTACGCCAAAGGTTCTTCGTTTCAAACGGACGTACAAACAACATGTCTGAATCACAATACAAAATGGCATCATGCGAAATATGATTTGCAATTGCGATGCGGCGCAATTGTTGAACATGCCAACCACGCATCGGCCATGTCTTGGTCGACAGCCACATCTTTCGAGATGATTTTGAGAACCCCTGCCGAATACTGTGGAGCCAAGAGGGAAGAATATCCAACTCATTCACAATGTGCCGTTTACGGCCACTCAACTTAGAAAATTGCGGGTAGTCCCCATCATCCACCAAAATGTAGTGGTCAACGTCATCGCTCACAAAACGGTCGACGCTTTCGCAAAGCAATTTGCAGCGTTCAAAATCAGCAGCATAGCTAGGCGTCACCAAAGCCACACGTTGTTTGGGGTGATTAGCGCCCATCGGATTTTGCACCGAACATTTTCTGTTTCAAAACACGAACCATAAACGCCGGGTTGCCAAGAATGTATCGGCGCCACATACGACCCGGTTCAATGATTAAGCGGTACAGCCATTCCAACCGTAGAGAAATTAGGAACTGCGGGGCGCGCGGCACCCGTTCAGCAATAAAATCAAACAACGCTCCAACGCCAAAAACCGTCATTGCTTCTGCAGACGTGATATTCTCCGCTATCCACATTTCTTGCTTGGGGTTACCAAAAGCCACCAAAAGAATGTCAGGCCTATCTTGAGCAAGTTTGTCTTTGATCAATTGCTCATCAGCAAAATCGAAATACCCATCATGAACAAAGCTGAACCGCAATTCTGGGTAAGACGCTTGCAGTTTCAATATTGCGCTTTCAGCCACCCCTTCTTGGGCACCCAATAAAGCAACATGAGTTCCAGCAAGACACTGGCCCAGGAGAGCTGGGATGAAGTCAGTGCCATTTAAATTAGCAGGGAACGATTGGCCGTAGAGAATTTTGGAAGCCAAATCGACACCAATGCCATCTGACAATACCGTGAACTGCTTAAGCACCTCACGATAGTCAGACTTACGATGTGCAATATTCGCTCCATGGGCATTCAAAAATGCAAACTTTTGATGTTGGCGATTAGCAATTGCAGCGGTCACAGTTTGTACAGCTTGCTGGCGGGACAGCACTTCAACAGAAACACCAAGAATTATACGCGCAGCATTTTCATGTGCGTTTACAGTACCTTGGAAATCTTTGGAGGTTTCAACAACCCCACCCAACTGTTTCATGACTTTACTCAAATCAGCGCGCCTTCACTCGAATGAACACTTTAAACCGAATTGTTTCAATTTTAGTCAATTGCGCACCAAAAGGGGGGAATACCTGGCCATAAGGTTAAGCTAATCTTTTCAATCCCTTAACCAAAGCATCCTGCATGGCCGAAAACTGCATTTCATAGAAGTGCTGACCATCCACTTTTTCGAGATTTCCCGCACGGCTCTGCTCAACTTGCCTCGTCAAAGACTGAGCAAATTCCTCGACGCCATCTGCACGCGCACAATTAGCAGGCAGGTTTTCAATCCCCCGCAATGAAGACGAAGTGGCTACACATGCCAGACCCGCTTGAAACGCTTCAATGGTTTTCAATTGAACTCCCGTTCCACCTCGGCTGATCAAAGGCACCACCCCTACAGACTCTAGAAATCCATTGGCACTTTCCACTCTACCAAGAAAACTTACGGATGTGTCATGGGTGACCATCGCCTCGGGCACTTTGCCAGCAATTGCGATCCGAAAATCATTCGGCAAGCGAGGAACAATTTCATTGAGAAACCATTCAAGCCCAACACGATTAGGCTCCCATGACCAAGTGCCTATCATGCCAATGTCGAAGTCTTTTTGGTTAGTCAGTTCACCACTGACTATTAGTGGAGCCACCAATGGCAACACAGTGCTTTTGTCCTCGGACAGTCCCAGCGTGACTAGATCATCGGCGGAAAGAGCCCAAACATACTCAGCCTTCTCACATAGGTTCTGTTCAATCGACTTCAGCAACCTCGCATCGCGGGAATAGAGCCAACGCTGCAGTTTCGAATTTGCACTTTCCGCATTCTGTCCAGCCGAAACATGCTCAACATTGTGGGTTACAAATCCAAATGGTCGGTTCAACAAATGTGGAAATGCAGCCGCCATTTGATAGGAATTGAAAATGTAGTGATCGATTTCACCGCAAGACTGAACAGCCTTGTTCAATTTCTCACGGTTCACCGCAGTCAGCTTGGAGGCTGAAATCGGCAAACCGCTTTTCAAAGCTCGTGCCACGAAACCAAGTTTTTGAAGACCACCAACTGCAGCATTTTCCAGATTGAGTTCTTCAATCACCACAACATCTTCATGCTGAGGCCTAACCTGCCTCGGAACAGAAAATCCGATCACCGAAACCTTGTGCCCCAGCGAGCGCAAGCCTTCAACAATCGCCTCATTGGCAATTTCAAAGCCCGAAGTTGGATTGCCGTCAGTGACAACGGAAGACATGAATGCAATATGCATGGAAAGGGTTTCAAGGCCTCAAGATAAATTCACGTTAGGTCAAGTTCTTGGATAATTCGTTAAACGATAGGCTGTAAAAGTCTTAACGGACAGAAGAACCGAAGCTTTTCAGATTGAATAAAATGCAAACACCGCAGCCACAAGATATCACCGTAGTCTGGTCAAACGCTTCAGAATTCCAGTCTGATGTTGAAATCATTGTGGTCATTCCCACGTTCAAACGCCCGGAACACATCATTACGACGCTCAACTCTGTACTGACTCAGAAAACAAAGCGGTCGTTTGCAATTGTCGTGATGGACAATCACGCGGAAGGTGGTGAGGGCGCGACCGTATCTGCAGAGCTTTTGAAAGCAAATTCCATTCCTGCAACGGTTATTCTGGCTCACAGGCGTGGGAACTGCGCCGCATATAACGCTGGTTTCCATATTGGTTTGGAACATTACCCCAACGCCAAATGGGTTCAAATCATCGACGATGATGAAATTGCGCATTCTGACTGGTTGGAAAAAATGGCTGCAATCGCCGAACAAACTGATGCAGATTGTACTGGCGCGCCGCAACATCCTATATTTCCAGAAGGTGTCACCAGAAAGTGGATTGATCACGCAGTGTTTCGTCCACCCTATGAACAGTCCGGTCCAGTTCCGATCTTGTATTCATCTGGCAACGTGATGATCAAAACAGAGCTGTTGCGAAAGCACGGTTACCCGTGGTTGGACGAACGTTTCAACTTCTTGGGCGGCGGAGACTCTGATTTCTATTCCCGCACCAAATCCAGTGGCGCAACATTTGCCTGGCAAAGTGATGGAGGGGTGGACGAAACCACGCCAGCCCGCCGCACCGAATTGTCTTGGTTGAATTCGCGCAGCCTGCGCAATGGCTCCATATCTGCTGCAATTCAGCAAAAAGCCTCCCGCTCGTTCAGCGACAATCTCAAACGGATTGTTAAGACATGCCTCTTGCTAGCCGCCTCTCCTTACCGTTCGTTAATACTGTTTGTTAAGACAAGGTCTTTAACAATGGCGCTCAATCCAATGAATGTCGCGCTTGGCCGACTGCTGATGGAATTCGGGTTTGCAAATGAACAATACAGAGCAGCTGAAAAAAACTGAACCTGCTCTGGGTTCAAGTGAGTTCGCATGAGCACGACTGACACTGTTCCCACCTATTCAACAGCAGCCCCAAATACAAACAAGGCATGGCTGCCATCCGCTTTGCTGCTGGCCGTAATATTCATCTCCTTTCGCCCGTTCGGCACGGAAGTTACAGAACTCGGCGTCAAATCCGGTGGCGGTGATATCGTCAACCAATTGGGTTTTGGTCTCATTGGGGCATTGTGCATTTGGTTGATCAACAACAACGTAACCGCCCATGCGTTGAAAGCGTTCAACCGCCTGTCTTGGTATCTGGTGTTGGTCGTTTTGTTTGTGTCGATTTTATCCGCTGACAACCCATCTGGCGCGGCGCGTGCAATGGTGTTTTCACTGATCGTGGTTTTAGCGGCTGCAACGGCCATTGCATTGCCGCGTTCTAAAGATGTCATGATCACCTCACTTACCGTGGGCATTGGAACAGCATTGGGATTTTGCTGGATCGCCGTGCTTTTTGTGCCAGAACAAGGGGTTCACGGCGCGGGCGGGTTGGAGCCGCAACATGCTGGCCTATGGCGCGGCGTGTTCGACCACAAAAACGTGGCTTCCTATGTCATGGGCGTTTTCGTGATGTTTGGTCTTTTCATCATGCGAAGTGGAAAGCCATTCTGGGGTGCAGTGATAACCGTATTTTCAGTTATATTCGTTTTGAATGCCGGATCTAAAACAGTACTCGGCATCCTACCTATAGCGCTTGCAAGTGTTTGGTTTGCAAGGTGGGTTTCCTTTCGCCCTTTGAGCGCTCTCATCATCTTGATTCCTGTAATTGGGCTCACCACGGCAACTCTGGGAGCAGTTGTTTTCGAGCCGATTTTGGAAACGCTTCAACTTTACATCCCGGGACTGTCTTACACTGGCAGAACCGATCTCTGGATTTTCGGACTTGAGCATCTGAAAAAATCTCCGTTGTTGGGATATGGCTTTGAGAGTTTTTGGGGAACTCTGCGCGTTTCAAGTTTGGAGCAACCTATTGAATTGGCTTGGGATGTGCGTGGCATTGTTCATGGACACAACTCTTGGCTTGATGCAGCTGTCAATTTCGGCATTCCCGGCGCAGCAATTATTATATTCACGCTCACCCTGCTGCCCATGATTGACTATTTGCGCATTCCGAAAGGCGGCATGGCAGAACGGATTGGAGCACTTTACATCAGCATTTGGATGTTCACGGCCATGGGCGCAAACCTGGAATCCTTTTTCTTCCGTCGTGCTGACCCCGTCTGGTTTTGCATGCTGCTGGCCGTGATCGGTCTGCGCTTTACGGCACACATGACAAAAAAGTCATCGCCACCCCGTTAATCATATTGTTTGAAATGTGGATGACAACGCCTTGTTTCGTTGACAATCACGCCCCTTTAAAGTGATGTTAACGAACTGTTAACCGTGTGTACTTGGGCGGATAAATGCGGCTTCTTTTGTCTTTTGTTGTTGGAGCAACACTCATGGCGCCTGCTTATGCAGGCTCTTCACCGAGCATGAAAACACTTGGCAGAACATCACAACCCATTGGTCATTTGTGGTTATGTCAGCAAATGCCAGAGGAGTGTTCGGTTAGAAGCTTCAAAACCCAAGCCCCTGTTCTGACCAAGAAGCGTTGGGCTCAACTCGTCACAGCCAACAAAGAAGCCAACCTGACGATTGAACCATTGACCGATCAAGAGTTTTACGGCGTTGAAGAACATTGGACCTACCCTGTCAGTTATGGCGATTGCGAAGACTATGTTTTGATGAAGCGTAAACGGTTGATGCAACAAGGTTGGCCAGCGTCCAGCCTGCTCATCACTGTGGTCAAACGTGAGAATGGCGAAGGTCATGCTGTGCTCACCGTGCGCACGGACCGTGGAGACTTCATTCTCGACAATCTGGAATCAAAGATCGTGCGCTGGACGAAGACACCTTACCGATACCTCAAGCGACAATCCGTCTACCACACGGGTCACTGGACAGATATTTCAGATGACCGCAATCAGGTTGCAGGCTTCTAGCGCTTAGGATCAGTTCGAAGAACTTCGATTATTTATATCTAAATGTGAATCCGAGAATTTTTCGTCACCGGGATAAGCCTGCGTCAAAGCGCAGTTATGGCATTCAACACCAACTTGTTTCCAAGCCTTCCAATTGCGCAAATGCTCTTTGGAAACGGTTTCTCCAATCACCATCATATCGAGACCGAAGTGTTTTGGTTCCGGGTCCGTGGAACGTTGGTCGGACACAGCCGAAAATGCTCCCGCAAGGAAGAAAACAACTGTCGGGACGAAGAGTGTCTTGAGTTTCACGAAAATGACCAATCTGTCTGGTGAAGCATCAGAATCGCTCACGCAGATTAAGGATTCATTAACTGCGAAGCGCTGGCAATCCAATGCCCACAGCTTCAAATCCACCGTCCGCTGCCAAAATTTGTCCTGTAATGAAACTGGCATCTGGCGAAGCTAGAAAACATATAGCAGCAGCGATCTCATCTTCACTGCCGTATCGGTTCAACGGCAAAGCATCATGATAGGCTGCACGAATTTCTGGCGAGTGAACTGCCAAGGCGAGCTTTGTATCAACGGGCCCGGGCGCGACACAATTTGCGCGTATGCCAAGTTCGCCATATTCTGCAGCTTGTTGCAGGGTCAATTGTTTCACCGCCGCTTTTGATGTGCCGTAAGCCACTCGCAACGTGCTGGCACGCAATCCGGAAATCGACGCAATATTTACAATCGACGCGTTTTGATCTTTTGCGGTTTCAGCGAGTAAAGGGCACATGGCTTGAGACATCAAAAACGTACCATCCAGATTGACCGACATCACCCTGCGCCATCTTTCAAAAGTTGTTTCCTCAATCGGTCCAAAATCGGCCACCCCTGCATTGTTGATCAAGGCATTGCAGCTCCCGAATTCCGATTTTACGGCATCTGCAATCTGATCCGCTTGTTCCGGCTGTGAAATATCCATGGGCAAAGGCAACACTTGCGCACCCAACCCGCTTGCGGCTTTGGCCAATTCATCTTCGTCCCATTCCACCATCGCCACGCGATAGCCGTCTTTCAAAAAACGCTTGGTGGTGGCCAAACCAATTCCACGCGCCGCACCTGTAACAACTGCAGAAAACATGCCCTACCCCTTCAACCAGGATGAAAAACCATCCACCACACGATCTACATGCGCCGCACTAAAATCTAGATGTGTAACCAGACGAACCACGCCCTTTGGGCCGTAAGGGTTTGAAAGCACGATTCCACGTTCAGCCATATGATCGGAAAGCGGTCTCTTTCCGTCAGCTTCTATATTCATCCAAACCATATTTGTGTGAACTTGATCCAGATCTATGGAAATACCATCGACGTTTGCAAGACGCCAACAAAGTGTCTGTGCATTTTCATGATCAGTCGCCAGACGTTTCACATTGTTCTCCAAGGCGTAAAGACCACAGGCCGCCAATATTCCGGACTGACGCAACCCACCACCCACAAGTTTACGATTGCGCTTGGCTCTTGAAATAAAATCCTTGGGCCCGCTTAAAACCGATCCGACAGGCGCCCCCAACCCTTTGGACAGACATAGGGATACCGTGTCGGCAAAGGCCGTCATACTCTTTGCATTGCCGCCAGATTTCACCACGGCATTCATCAAACGCGCGCCATCAATGTGAACCGCCAAACCATTTTCACGGGCAACATGCGCAGATGCTTCAAGCGCATCCTGCGGCACCACACGACCATGGAAGGTGTTCTCGACACACAGAAGTTTTGACACCGCAAAATGTGGATCGTCGTCTTGAATCTCTGCAGCAATAGCTTCCGGCGCTAAAGACCCGTTATCACTGGGCACAACGTGGCGCGGTGAAATTCCGCCCAAGACGGCCGCGCCACCTTGTTCATAATTCGAAATATGGTAGCCCGCGCCACCAATATACTCATCACCACGTCCGCAGTGACTGAGCAGAGCAATGAGATTGCTCTGAGTGCCGGATGCCACGAACAATGCGGCCTCCTTTCCCATCATGTCTGCAACCCGTTCTTCCAATGCTGCAACAGTTGGATCGTCTCCATAAACATCATCACCAACTTCGGCTTCGGCCATGGCTTTGCGCATGCCAGCACTTGGTCGTGTGACCGTGTCACTGCGAAGGTCAATAATGCTGTTTGAAAGATCACCCATAAAATCAACTCGAATTTTGCGTTCTTAAAATGCTAGTCCAGTGCGAGTGAACTTGGAACTTCTTTCGGCTTACCCAAGCGACCACGAACACCTTTTTCATCGTCCAGTGATTTCAAGAACGCTACAAGATCATCAATTGCGCGTTCAGTTTGTTCGGTGTTGGAAGATCGAAAATACGCAGGCGTCACCATGCTTCTTGCTTGCAACACTTCACGAAACTGACTGCGAGTTGTATCTGGCCACGGAGAGCCCGATTGTTTTACCTGTTTCAGCTTCTTCAAATAGGCCAAGTTGGGCTGAACGTGCGCTTGGACAATGCCTTTGAGCGTTTCATACCCTCCTGCCCAACCATAAGGAGC
>CALHHQ010000374.1 GCA_938030645.1 uncultured Rhizobiaceae group bacterium | reverse complement strand
CCTCACCAGAGGTGATTTGCATAATACGACCTTCCAGCGTCACAACTGGTTTCATGGGGTTCGGCACATCATTCAAAGCTTCTCCGCCATAAAGCGCGATGCCTGCGCGCGCGAGATCGAATGACAACCCATTGGATTGAAGGTCTGCTGCAGAGTTTGCAGCGGAGCGCGGAACATCGGGAAAAAGTGCACTGGTTTGCTCGAAAACTTCCTTTTGAAAATCAGTTTTGGGGTGGCCAACATCATCGGCGCACGCGAAGTGGGTCATGAACAATTGCACGTCGAGATGATCTCGCAAATGAGGCTGACCGGCCACGCGTTCAATGTCAGCTGGTGACATGCCAACGCGCTTCATACCGCTGTCCATCTGTAATGCGCAGGGAAGGGGAGCGCCTTGAGTTTTTGCAAATGCAGCCCACCGCTCAACTTGAATCAAAGTGTTGAGAACAGGCACTAACCTATGCTCATGAATCATTTTTTCGGCGCCTTCGAACAATCCGTTCAAGACAAAACAGCGGGCATCGGGGGCAGATTCTCGTACCCGAATACCTTCTTCCACCAATGCAACGAAGAAGGTTTTACAACCAGCATTCAACAGGGCTGGCACAACTTGTTCTATGCCACATCCGTAAGCATTGGCTTTCACCACTGCTCCGCATTCTGCGGGCAAAGCATGTTTTGAAAGAAGCTGGTAGTTAGACACCAAAGCCCCAAGGTCGATGGCCAAACGCCCTCCGGCAAGATCAGGATGCGCGCTCACGGTTTTGTCGATCGTCCTTATTCAAACGCTTCTGGCAAGCGGTCTTCATCTGCCAAATCTGTAAAGCGTGTGTACTCCGCTTGGAAGGCCAATTGTGCTGTGCCGGTTGGGCCATGACGTTGCTTTGCAATAATCACGTCTGCCTTGCCACGGGCATAGTCCAATTTTGTGCGCCACGCTTCATAGTCGGCGGAACCTGCTTCCGGTTCTTTATTCTGCAAATAATATTCGTCGCGATAAACGAACATCACCACATCGGCATCCTGCTCGATGGAACCAGATTCACGAAGGTCGGAGAGTTGAGGCCGTTTGTCGTCGCGGTTTTCCACCTGACGCGACAACTGGGACAGGGCGATGATCGGAACATTGAGTTCCTTGCCAAGCGCTTTCAGGCCCGTGGTGATTTCGGTAATCTCCTGAACACGGTTGCTGGTGTTTTTATTGCCCTGCATCAACTGAATATAGTCGATGATCAGAAGGTCTAGCCCACGTTGACGCTTCAAACGGCGCGCACGGGCCGCCAGTTGAGCAACGGAAATGCCACCCGTTTGGTCTATGAAAAGCGGAATGCGGTGAATGGTTTGCGAACAAGCCACAAGTTTTTCAAATTCTGAATCGTTGATTTCACCACGGCGAATTTTGGAGGATGAAATTTCCGTCTGTTCCGCAATAATACGGGTGGCCAACTGTTCCGCGGCCATTTCCAAAGAGAAAAAGCCTACAACACCGCCGTTTACAGCTTTCGATGTGCCGTCGGGTTGAATTTCGGGTTCGTAATTTTCAGCCACATTGTAAGCGATGTTGGTCGCAAGCGAGGTTTTGCCCATCGCAGGCCGTCCGGCCAAAACAATCAAATCCGATGGTTGCAAACCACCCATTTTGGAATCGAGTTCACGCAAACCAGTGGCCACGCCAGACAAATGCCCTTCACGCTGAAAAGCAGCACTGGCCATATCAATCGCGCTGCCAACGGCACTGCCAAAGTCTGAAAACCCGTTATTCGTGTTGCCTGTTTCGGCCAATTCGAACAAGCGACGTTCTGCATCTTCAATCTGAACGCTGGGGACCATATCAACAGGCGCATCAAACGCGATGTTGACCATGTCTTCACCAATGGTGATGAGGTGGCGGCGCGTCGCCAGATCGTAAATCGAACGACCATAGTCTTCGGCATTGATGATGGTGGTTGCTTCCGAAGCGAGGCGGGCGAGGTAAGTCGACACCGTCATATCGCCAATGCGCTCGTCTTCCGGCAAAAACGTTTTGATCGTTACTGGGGTCGCGCGTTTGGCTGAGCGGATCATTTCCGTGGCGACTTGATAGATCTGTTTGTGGATTGGTTCGTAAAAATGGTCGGATTCAAGCCAGTCGGACACGCGATAAAACGCATCATTGTTGACCAGTATCGCACCCAAAAGAGCCTGTTCAGCTTCAATATTGTGCGGGGAAGCGCGGTAAGGTGTTGGCCCGGGGAGTATATTTTCAGCGGCGTCAGCCATTTCGTTTTCCCCTTCTTTGTGCCAGTGGCGTTACGTGTGCTCAATCATTTGGTATATAGCGTTTGCTTGGCTTGGAAAGTCCGTTTGTGGTGCCAAACATCGCTTTGTAAAGTTATCACAGTTGTTCACAGAGCAATTTGGAATTTCAACCGATATCGCGAATCTGCCTTGACACATTATAGCCGATTCTCGGCAACAAAAAGCCGGACTTCGCATTCACGCAAAGCCCGGCTCATATTTTACGTCGGCTTGCTGATTAGCCTTTAGTTTCTTCCTCAGACGCTTCTTCTTCTGCAGCAGGCTCTTCGGTTGCTGCTTCTTCGGTTGCTTCATCAGCGTCGTCACCGAGATCAACATCATCAGGGTTTTCGAAAACGTCGTCGATGCTCAACTCGTCTTCTTCCGCTTCATCAACATCATCAAATGCATCGCGGCTTGTGAGGTCTTCAC
>CALHHQ010000373.1 GCA_938030645.1 uncultured Rhizobiaceae group bacterium | reverse complement strand
AAAAATCTCACGCGATGTCTCAATGCGCGACCATGCAAATTCAGCGATACGGACGAATGTTATTCCGCATTCAACCATGCGTTTTGCGTCATCGGCCCACATGTCTTGGGGCCAATGTTCCGGATAATAACAAACGCCGAGTGCAGGTTTTTTGACGGGTTCAATTGCGGTCATGGATAAATTCCAACACTGTTTGCGCCCGTCTCTCCTATGCGCAAAAAGATTGCAAGCTTAAATTCGCAATCCATCCTTTCCAAACAGCATTGCTGTTTTCGGATCGACACCAATTGTGGCCATCTGACCATCAGCAACCGTCGTGTGTCCCTTTTGTTCAACGGTCAATGGAACATGATTTCCCACATCAAGATACAGATAAGAGTTGCCGCCCAATTGTTCGACCACCGATGTGGGCGCTTTAAACTTATGTTTTGCAGTGGAGCCAATAAAGTGCTCGGGCCGCAATCCCACTTTTACTCTTTCACCTTTTTCTGGCGTGCGGTCACGGGTGCTGACTTCGATCTTCAATTTTCCAAGGCTTGGCACAACGACTGTGGCGCTCCCCTTTTTCGACGATGTGACTTCAGCATCCAAGAAATTCATGCGCGGCGAACCAATAAAGCCTGCCACAAATTCATTGTCTGGGTTGTCATAGAGTTCCAATGGCGAACCGTATTGTTCAACGATACCCGCACGCAGCACGACAATTTTGTCCGCCAGAGTCATGGCTTCCGTCTGATCGTGGGTGACGTAGATCATTGTGGAATCAAGACTGTTGTGCAGTTTTGCAATCTCCAAGCGCATTTGAACGCGAAGCTCGGCATCCAAGTTGGACAATGGTTCATCAAACAAGAACACTTTCGGTTCGCGAACAATCGAGCGGCCGATAGCAACACGCTGACGCTGTCCGCCAGACATGGCAGCGGGTTTGCGATCCAGCAGAGGTCCAAGTTCGAGAATGTCAGCAGCTTTTTTCACGCGTGAATCGATCTCGCCCTTGTCGAAACCATTCATCTTCAAACCAAAAGCCATGTTTTCATAAACTGTCATGTGCGGATAAAGCGCGTAGGACTGGAACACCATGGCGATGCCCCGTTCTGAAGGTTCCGTGTAAGACACATCTTCATCACCGATGTGGATTGAACCAGATGTGATCTCTTCGAGACCTGAAACGAGACGAAGCAATGTGGACTTGCCGCAACCAGATGGCCCGACGAAAACGATAAAATCGCCATCATCGATTTCAAGATCAACTCCTTTGATGACATTCACGTCGCCAAAAGACTTCTTCACATTCGTGAGTTTCACTCCAGCCATTTTATAGCTCCTCTCCTGCACTTATTCCGGTGCTCATTGTTGACTGCGAGGTCCCATGGACACTGCCATATCGCGCTCAATGGCGCGTGCAGTTTCAAAGACCAAGCTCTCCCATTTCAAAATTGTATCCTCGGTGATGCGATATGCGGGCGCCGTCACCGAAACACCCGCGATCGTTGAAGATGCTTCACCACCAATGCCAGCTGACACACACCGAATTCCCACTTCGTGTTCTTCTCGATCATGAGACACGCCAGCAGCGCGAATCTGCTCAATCTCTGCGAGCAAAAGCTGCGGCGTGTGCAACGTGGTTTCGGTGTGCTTTACGTAGTTAAATTTTTCAGCCCGTTCGGCGCAGTCATCGCGTTCCAAAAGCGCTAACATCGCCTTGCCGATACCTGTGCAATAAAGCGGTGATGCATTTCCCAATTGGCTGTGCATCCGAACAGTTTGGTTGGATTCGATCTTATCCACGTAGATCACTTCCAAACCGTTGAGCACACCAAGGTGAACCGTTTCGCCTGTTGCTTCATGTAGTTTGCGAAAATGAGGCTCTGCAATGGTACGGAAAGAGTTTTTCGACCACGCTTTGGCGGCCAGTTTCATCAACCTCAAACCGGGATCATAAGTTCCATCAGGATTGGCCAACACCAAACCTTCTTCTATAAGATTGCTGAGTTGACGGTGCAGCGTTCCGCGCGGCTGGTCTACGACCTTTAGAATATCTGTGAACCGCAGAGGCACTGCGGACATTGCAATGATATCGAGAACTTCTAGCGCTTTCCCAAGCGTGCCGGTACCAGCAGATTTGTAGGATACTAAGTTTGGATTGTCGGAAGATTTGAGGGCAATTTGCCCATGGCGTGACGATTGCGGAGTCTCCGCAGAATCCGATGCAACCTTCAATGGCTGGCTTGCTTTGTGCAAAACCATCTCTCCCTATCACCGCTCACAAATGGCGCTTGACATTTGGGCACGCTAACCGAATAATTCTACATAGTCAAATGGAGTTCCAAATAATGGAACTTCTAATGGCGTTTGGTCGCGTGCGTTGAACTTGCTTCAAATCGCGAAACGACCGACACTTAAATTTGCAGAAAGAACATTGTTCAATCTGTGCGCTGACTGAAACACTTTCGTGATCTCAGTCGGTTTATTCAACCGGGAGGATACCTCATGATTAAATCGCTCATTAGAGCCACTGCTGTACTTGGTACGGCAACTCTTATGGCCACCACCGCTTTTGCTGGTGATCTGGTCATTAACTTCGACGACCCGAACCCGGGTCCGAAAAAAGGTTTTGAAACAGCCGTTGAGAAATTCAAAGCTGCAAACCCAGACATCAACGTCACTGTCAACATCACGGACCGTGAAGCGCACAAAACTGCGATCCGTAACTTTTTGTCAGCCGATGCTCCCGACATCACATCTTGGTACCCGGGCAACCGCATGGCGCCGTTCGTGAACGCAGGTCTTTTCGAAGATGTGTCGGATCTTTGGTCAAGCGATGCAAACTTGTCTGCTAAGTTTGAAGCAATCAAGCCAACAATGACAATTGATGGTAAACAATGGGGTGTTCCATACACGTATTACCAATGGGGCATTTACTACCGCAAAGACATTTTCGACAAAATGGGCATCTCTGAGCCAAAGACTTGGGCTGAGTTGATTGCTGCTTCTAAGAAGCTCAAAGAAGGCGGCGTGACACCATTTACAATCGGTACAAAGTTCCTTTGGACCGCAGCTGGCGTATTCGATTACCTCAACTTGCGCACAAACGGTTATGACGTTCACAACCAATTGACTGCTGGTAAAATCAAATACACAGACCCACGCATTCGCGCCACTTTCGCAAAATGGAAAGAGCTTGTGGACATGGGTGCATTTGTTGATAACCACGCAACAATGTCTTGGCAGGATGCAATTGCTCCTTTCGCAAAAGGCGAAGCTGCAATGTACGTCATGGGTAACTTCTCCGTGGACGGATACAAGAACGCTGGTCTGAAAGAAGATCAAATCGATTACTTCCCGTTCCCAGAAATCACACCTGGTGTACCACGTGCAGAAGAAGCTCCTGCGGATGCATTCTTCATTCCAGCAAAGGCGAAAAACAAAGCTGACGCTCGCAAGTTCCTCGCGTTCATTGCTCAGCCTGAAATTCAGTCTGAATGGAACACAACAATCGGTCAGTTGCCACCGAACTCAGATGCTAAAGTTGGCGATGATAAGTTCATCCAACAAGGCTTTGAAACTGTGTCAACGGCTGCTGGTCTTGCGCAATTCTTTGACCGTGATGCTCCTGCCGAAATGGCAAAAGCAGGCATGGAAGGTTTCCAAGAATTCATGATCAAGCCTGATCGTTTGGATGCAATCCTCAAGCGCCTCGATAAGGTGCAGGAACGCGTCTACAAATAAGCGAATTGGTCTCGGGCAGTTTTGCGCTGCCCGAGACTTTCTCTTTCCTTTGAAAATTTCTGCAATGCAGCAATTTTCAGAAGAAACGGAACACAGCGCAGGAGAGGTCTGTCATGTCTGTTACAACTTCGATAAATGCGTCGGCGACATCCGGCACAATTGATCAACGCAGTTGGTACGCAAAAAACAAGTTGAGAGTTGCTCCTTGGCTGTTTTTGGCTCCTGCCATGATTTTTTTCATTGTCTATGTGGTTCTACCAATCTTCCAGTCTCTGTGGATTTCTTTTTACGAATGGGATGGCCTCGGGGAAGCGAAATGGGTCGGCATCGGCAACTATGTGGAGCTGATAGATGATGACCGTTTCTATACGTCACTCTACAACAACGTGTTGTGGCTCGTGCTCTATATGTTGGCCGTGCCTGCTGGTTTGTTCATCGCATTGTTTCTGAACCAGACAGTTACAGGAATGCGGATTTACAAGTCTTTGTTCTTCTTTCCATTCGTTATTTCACAAGTGGTGGTCGGCCTGATTTTCACTTGGTTCTACAATCCAAATTTCGGCATTGTCGGTGAAATCTGGAAATTCTTCGGGGCTGTTCCGCCTTCTATTCTGGGCGATGAAAACCTTGTGACCTACGGCATTATTTTTGCTGGCCTGTGGCCGCAGATCGCCTACTGCATGATTTTATATCTCACCGGTTTGAACAATGTGTCGCCAGATCAAATAGAAGCTGGACGTTTGGACAATGCAAAGGGCTGGAAGATGCTTTGGTACGTGGTGTTACCACAATTGAAGCCTGCAACCTTCATTGCCATCGTTGTCACCGTGATTGGCGCGTTGCGCTCGTTCGATATGATTGCGATTATGACCCAGGGTGGGCCCTACGGTACTTCGAACGTTCTGTCCTATTACATGTTTGAAACCGCACTTTCCGAATATGGTTTCCGAATGGGTTACGGCTCAGCGATTGCTGCGGTGTTGTTCTTTATCATGCTGTTCTTCATCAGCTACTTCTTGTGGAACATGTATCAAGAAGAAAAAGTGGGGCGCTAGATTATGTTTCCAACACCGATAGCAAAATCATCAGCATCCGCTCAGACCGCCTACAAGGTTTTCCTGCCGATTGCTTTGTTCATCTGGCTCTTGCCATTGCTTGCAATTTTGATGACATCCATTCGCCCGGCATCAGACATCAACTCGGGTAACGTGTTTGGTTGGCCATCTGACTTTCAGGCTTGGTCTAACTATTCAGCGGTTTTCATCCAATCCAAAGCTGGATTGTTCCTTTGGAACTCGTTCCGCATCACCGTGCCGACAGTGATCATTTCCGTAAGCCTTGCTTGCTTGGCAGGATACGCTTTGGCGATCTATCGTTTCAAAGCAGCAATTCCCTTGTTCTTTCTCTTTGTTGCTGGCAATTTTGTTCCGTTCCAAATCCTTATGGTGCCGGTGCGAAACCTTTCGGTACAGACTGGGCTTTATGACACCGTCACCGGTTTGGTGTTGTTTCATGCAGCATTCCAAACAGGCTTCTGCACACTCTTCATGCGAAACTTTATTCGCGCTCTGCCGTTTGAACTGATTGAATCTGCTCGAATTGAGGGCGTTGGTGAGTTCAAGATTTTTTGGCACCTCGTTTTGCCGCTTGTGCGCCCTGCACTCGCAGCTCTTGCAGTGTTGATTTTTACGTTTGTCTGGAATGATTTTTTCTGGGCAACGGTTTTGACCAAGACCGATGCTTCCCTGCCCATTACGGCAGGTGTGCGGGCGTTGAACGGTCAGTTCGTGAGCCAGTGGCATTTGGTTTCAGC
>CALHHQ010000372.1 GCA_938030645.1 uncultured Rhizobiaceae group bacterium | reverse complement strand
CCTCGCCCGCGCATTTGCAACCGATGCTCCCATTCTGCTTATGGATGAACCATTTTCAGCGCTCGATCCGTTAATTCGTGACAAGTTGCAAGACGACCTCCTTGAACTTCAAAGCAGATTGAAGCGCACAATTATCTTCGTTAGTCATGATTTGGATGAAGCCCTTAAGATCGGCAATCGCATTGCGATCATGGAAGGCGGCCGCATCATTCAAACGGGCACAGCGCAAGAAATTATTCTCAATCCAGCCACAGATTATGTCGCTGAATTTGTCGCACACATGAACCCGCTTTCTGTCTTGCGGGCTGCCGAAGTTGTTCAACGACAACCGCTCAAAGTGGATTCAGATGCGATCCCAATTGGCGGAAATCTGAAATTGGGAACGTTCGCGGTCGCGCCAATTGAAACAGCTTTGAAAGACATCATGAAAGCGCAGATCGAAACTGCTCTCCCTGTCCTAATTGAAGAGAATGGAAATATCGTTGGCACAATCAGTTCTGAAGATGCTGTGAATGCGCTGGTGAACCGATAGTACACTCAGCGCTTTTGGGAACTCACTAGGTTCGACCACGCGGAATGACTTCATATCCAGCTTCTTCTGGCTCATCGTCGACTAACAAATCAGGAAATCCACTGGCCGAAATCTCCAAACCCGTTGCGTCTTCCAGACGCCGAATGATGTTGGGGGATAATTCGCGAGGCCCATACTTTGCTTCGCCGTCTTTAAAAATATCAACCATCAATGGAGACAGTTCCAAAGGCACATTGTGGCGTTCTGCGATCTGTTGAAACAAGCCAATGTCTTTCGAAACGAGATCCATCGTGAACTCTATATCACGACTGCCGTTCAAGATAATCTGCCCTTCGGTCTCTGCAGAAAACGAAGTGCCAGAAGAGATTGTGATAGCTTCGTAAGTGGTCGCCATATCCAGACCAGCAGCCTTCATGGTCACCATCGCTTCGCACACAGAAAGCAGGTTTGCCGTGGCGAGATAATTTGTCATCACCTTCAAAATGGAAGCCGTGCCAATTTCACCTGTGTGCAGAACACGCCGTCCCAACGTGGTGAGCAAAGGCAGCATGCGTTCAAACGTGTCACGGTCGCAGCCCGCAAAGATCGAGATGTTGCCCGTAGCTGCACGGTGACAACCGCCTGAGACGGGGCACTCGATTGCAGAACCACCTTTGGCTTCCACGAGTTTTGCCAAACGTTTCACTTCTTCCACATCAGTGGTCGACATTTCTGCCCAGATTTTGCCTTCGCTCATCCCTTCCAGAATGCCGCCCTTGCCTTCCATGACAGCTGAACATGCAGCAGGTGACGGCAAGCATGTGATAATGAGATCGCATTTCTCAGTCATCTCATTCGCGCTGTCCGCCCAATGCGCTCCTTTGTCGAGAAACGGTTGCGCGGCTGCTTTATCAAGATCATGAACAGTCGTATCATAACCGTTGCGCACCAAGCTGCCAGCCAATTTTGCTCCGGCATTTCCAAGACCGATAAATCCAACTTTCATATCATATTCTCCGAATAATCAGCCGCCCGCAAAGCGGTTTTCACTGGCATAGTTGTAGGGTTCGTCTTGCATTTCTAAATGCAATCGATCGCCTGTATATGGATTTGCGCGTGCCACATCTTCGTTCAATTCATAACCAAGACCTGGGCGCGTTGACGGAATGACGTAGCCATCTTCCCATTCAATTTTTCGATCAAGTAGTTCCTCATGGAAACCACCGAATTGCTGAATAGATTCCAAAATCAGAAAATTTGGCGTGGACGCTGCAAATTGAATGTTGGCCAGCGCTTCAATGGGGCCGCAATAAAGATGCGGCGCCACTTGCGCGTAGTGAACCTCCGCAATAGCTGCAATTTTCTTAGCTTCCCAAATACCGCCCACGCGCCCAAGCGCAGGTTGAAGAATGGACGCTGCGCCCGTTTTTAGCACATGGGCGAATTCATATTTAGTGGTCAATCGCTCACCCGTTGCAATCGGCACTTTTGAGGCAGCTGCCACTTTTGCCATTTCTTCCGGTATCTCTGGTGGCGTTGGTTCTTCAAACCAAAGCGGTTCATAAGGGGCTAGACGCTGGGCCATACGGATCGCGCCAGAGGTGGTGAATTGCCCATGGGTGCCAAACAGCAAGTCCGCGCGTGTCCCTACGGCTTCACGAATTGCTTTGCAAAAACGCTCTGACCGCTCCAAATCTACCATTGCAGGTTGATGAGGGTCATTGATTGTGTAAGGGCCAGCGGGGTCAAACTTGAGCGCCGAGAAACCTTGCTCAACATATTCAATTGCACGTTCTGCGGACAGATCAGGATCGTTGTAGAACGTTGCCGGATCTTGGTCGTCATTTGGATAAAGATATGTGTAAGAGCGAACACGCGGATTCACCAAACCGCCTATCAAGTCATAAACAGGTCGTTCAAGAGCCTTGCCAACAATATCCCAACACGCCATTTCAATCGCAGAGAATGCTCCCATAACGGTCGGGTCAGGACGCTGTGAGAAGCCCGAAGAATGAAAACGCCTAAACATGTGCTCTATGTCCGAAGGCTGCATACCGACGCAGTGCCTGTGGAATAAATCTTCCGCTGCCGCGCACTGAACTTTTGGCCCAACACTGGCTGCGTAAATTTCACCATAACCCACAATACCGTTGTCGGCTGTGACTTTGACAAACATAAAGTACCGACCACCATAACCAGGCGGTGGGTTGCCGACGATGAAGGTTTCAATGTCTTTCAGCTTCATGGGACAGCTCGGCAAATCAATTGACAGACTTTGATAGATCATCACTCTTTTCAAGAAACTGCAAAGTGCAATTTGCGCCTTTGCACGGCGAATTCCTGACAATCAAAATATGTGACAAGTGCAAAAATATTTGTAGCGCCCCTTGTTGGTTAACAAATGGTTAACTAGGGTCTTAGCATGAGCATGTTGACCATAGATTCAAGACGCGCAACTTCTGCAGATTCCTTTGGAATTTCGGCAGTCCATGATGCGTCTTGGCGCCATGCCTATACAGGCATGATACCTCACAAAGCGCTCGATACGATGGTTCGCCGCCGGGATCCGCGCTGGTGGACCCGCGCCATAAAACACTCAACACGCATTCTGGTTCTTGAAACCATGGGACAGGTTGTAGGCTATGCGACCCTTGGACCGAACCGCATTGATGGATTGCCGCAAGATGGCGAAGTCTACGAGCTTTACCTCCTGCCAGAATATCAGGGCGTTGGCCTTGGTAAGAAACTGTTCTTGGAAGCCCGTGAAGAACTGCTTCATCTGGGCATGAAAAGCACAGTGGTTTGGGTTCTGGAAGACAATGAACCAGCTGTGCAGTTTTACAAAAATGCTGGTGGCACGGTGATCGCCGAAGGCAGCGAAACGTTTAACGGCACGACATTAAACAAGCTTGCGTTTGTCTGGTTCTAAAAAGACGATACCGAGATAGACCATCGCCAACTTATTATCGCAAAATTTGCAATTAAGCGTCGCTTGTGTCGACCAACTCAACACTCTCTAAAACATCTGAACCACAGCACGGCGAACCGTTGTGTTGATGAAAATTTGCAAGAACGTGATTGCGAACAGCAAGACGATTGGTGACAAATCTATGCTGCCAAGGTTTGGCAGAAATCGGCGAATGCGGCTCAATAGCGGTTCCGTGGCATCATGCACGAATTGTCCAACGGCTCGTACGAACGGGTTGCTTGGGTTCACAACGCTGAAAGCATAGAGCCAAGACAGTACAACGGAAGCAATCACAATCCACCAATATAAGTTGAGAACTGCGTTTATGAGCCAAAAGACTGCTTCCATGTTTCGTCTCCAAATTCAGATAACTTGCTGCGCTGGTTACCTGCATTTATGCGTTGCGCTGCCGAACCTCAAGTGTTGCTTTGTGAAAAGGTGAATCAGATTTCCACCAAACGATCATCAAGCTCGCTTTTTTGACCTTTGACGGGTGGGAAATTGGCCGCCAACAACTCTCCAGCTTGCTCAATGGCCAGTAAATACCCATCTGAAAGCTCGCCCTTTGCGGCGTGCGATGTCAGCGTAGCCACCATGTCGTTCCACTGGTCTTGAGACACTTTGGAATTGATGCCCTCATCGGCCACTACTTCTGCATAACGTTCGGCCAGTGACACAAAAATGAGAATGCCCGAACGATCCGACGTTGCATGGATACCATGCGCCAAAAACTGTCGCACCGCGTTTCCTGAAGCCCGACGGTAAGCGAGAGACTTTGGAACAAACAACAAACGCCATTCTGGGAAAAAGTGGAAAACCAGTAGGAAACTCGCCAATGCAGCAATAAGTGCTATGGCGAGTTCTATTGCACGAATATCAGGCAAAACCAGCGCCACAATCAGGCCTAAAACAAGCGACCACACCCCCGCCATGAAGCCCGACACGAAAAAATAGTCGTCACTTTGATGGGCAACTACAGCATAGACTTCGCCGCTCGTTTTCTTTTCAGCTGCACGAATAGCAGTGGTGATCTTTTCATGATCACGCTCAGACAAATTGTGAATGTTGTTTTCCATCACCATCCTCCTGACGACCCACCGCCGCCGAAGCCGCCACCGCCGCCGCTAAATCCACCGCCACCGCTGCTTCCACCACTTCCACCACCAAACCCGCCGCCCCAGCCGCTGTTGCGCACATACCGACCTTTGGAATCTCGTCTACGCTTTTTCTTAGGCGCATTTGGTCCTGCATCCATGCCAAGCCAGCGATAATGACCGGGCTTAATTTCACGCCCAAGTTTACGGACTAGCCAACCGGATACGGTGCTGCCGAAGATGATAAACATCCACACTCCGACGATAAAAAACATACCAAGATTGCTGGAATTGTTATTTCTATTTCGACGCGAATTCTTACGAGGTTTGGCGCGTGTTTCCCACTGCTTTAGGCCAGATGCATCTGTCGCCAAAACATTGACGATAGAGCCAACACCACGCTTGATCCCACCTGAAAAATCGCCGGATCGAAAAGCAGGAGCCACATCATTTCGAATGATATAACTGGCAATAGCGTCGGTGAGTTTGCCCTCAAGACCGTAACCAACTTCGATCCGCATTTTGCGGTCGTTTTTGGCGATGAGAAACAGAACACCATTGTTTTTGTCTTTCTCACCAAGCCCCCATTCACGCGCAACACCCAATGAATATTGTTCGAGATTGGCCCCCTTTAAAGACGTTATTGTGAGTACAGCAACCTGATCACCCGTCTTTCCTTCGAGTTCTGCGAGAACGCCTTCGATAAAGATTTTATCGCTCGGCGATACGAGCGATGCCTCGTCGACCACCCTGCCCGACAATTCTGGATATTCAGCCGCCTTTTGGGCCTGACCCAGCGTGGCAAACAGGACGAGCACACAGACCAAGCCAAAAGCGAAGGGTTTTCGCATGTATGAAAGAAATAAACTCAAAGCTGGTAATCGATCAATCGAATTTCACTTGCGGGTTCACCGTTTCTTCCGGCGTCACATCGAATTCTGGTAGAGGTCCATTGTCAGAATACATCAGACTGCGCCACCAGCGGCCTGGAATGGTTTTCAGTTCCGTGTTGTAGAGACGCACCGCTTCAATATAATCCATCCGCGCCACGCCAATACGATTTTCAGTGCCTTCCAATTGAGATTGTAGGGTGAGAAAATTTTGGCCAGATTTAATTTCTGGATAGCGCTCAACAGTCACCAATAAACGCGAAAGCGCGCCTGACAAAGCGTCTTGGTTTTCGGTAAAGGCTTTCACCGCTGCAGGGTTGGTCAGCATATCTGGGGTTAGTGTGACGGACGAAGCTTTGGCGCGTGCTTCCACGACTGCGGTCAGCACATCTTTTTCCTGTGCTGCAAAACCTTTCACAGTTTCCACCAGATTGGGAATGAGGTCCGCACGACGCTTGTATTGGTTCAAAACTTGCGACCATTTCGCTTTGGCGTTTTCTTCATAAGTCGGGATGTTGTTGACACCACAAGCCGAAAGAAATGAAGCCGCCAATATGAGAACAAACACGCGCAAAACGTATGTGGGCGAAATTGTTTTTAGAGTAGATTGCGTGTTCAACTGAACCTCCGTCGGCATTGATAAAAAACCGGTGGCAAAACCATCGGTTATAGTGTGAACATAAACTCCTGAATTGATTTATGCCAGACACGGCTTGCGCACTATGAACGATAAGAAACCAGCCATTATTGTGATCTCCAGCCACGTGGCACGGGGCACTGTTGGCAACCGCGCAGCAGGCTTTGCACTGGAGGTTTTGGGGTATCCTGTATGGATTGTCCCCACTGTCACACTGCCTTGGCATCCTGGTCATTTTGCGACAGCCGGAGCTGGGCATCGTATTGTGCCGCGCGTTGAAGACTTTGCATCCACGTTGGAAGATCTTGCCGGTTCACCATGGATTGGCGAAGTGGGTGCGGTTCTGTCTGGCTATCTGGGAGAAGCGGCGCAAGCCCAACCTGTTGCTGAATTGGTAAAGGCTGTGAAGGCCAGTAATCCAAACGCAGTTTACGCTTTGGACCCTGTGACTGGCGACAATGACCGTCTTTATGTTCCAGCAGAACAAGCCGATGCTATTCGAGACGTACTTCTTCCCTTGGCGGACATCGCAACACCAAACCCTGTTGAACTGGGTCTGTTGTCCCAATTGGATAAAATCACCACCAACGAAGACCTCGTCGTAGCCGCTCAAAGCTTGCCTTCAAAAACGGTTCTGGTGACATCCGCGTTCGCCATGATGAAAGGCAGTATCGCCAATCTCTTGGTGGAAGGGGCGTCTGTCAATTTGGCTGAACACAGACTGGTCGATGGGCCGCTTAATGGATTGGGTGACCTTACGGCAGCATTGTTTCTGGGAAACAAATTGCAGTTGGGCGATTCAAGCAAAGCATTGCAAAAAACATCCGCCTCGGTTTACGAAGCCATGTCAGTCGCTGCCCATCACGGTTCCGACGAATTGAAACTAGAAAGCAGTTTGGGAAGTTTGTTGAAGCCAAAAACAGTGGTGGAGAGCAGGAAACTGTTGGTGCAGAGGAAGTTCTAATAATCATAGCCCAAATAGCGGTTTGGCAAACTTGTCGCTTCATCTGCGCCGATGAACTTTGCCCAAACGCCGCCTGGTTTCCAAATACCATCCATACGTGCGAAAGCTTCATCAACCTTGCCGCCTAACCCAGACTTAGCATGGCGGTAGAAAAATGCAGATACGCGGGCGTTGTATATGCAATGCACATGGACGGATTTACCATCCAATTTTTCCATCACATCGCAAAATTCTTCAAAATCCTGCTCGGTGGGGTTCTCAAAATCCACCGGAATATAGATGTAAGTCATGCCTAGTGCGGTGACGTTTGCGGGTTCGTCTTCCAATGCACCTTTGTTGGTGTGTGGACCAAGATTGACAATATGGGTGACACCAAGTTTTTTGATGTCGCCCAATTGTTCTTCAGTGGGTTGGCCAGACGTCGTGACGCTGTTGCTCAACCTTCGCCAGTTTAAAATTTCGGGCAGTTCTTGCATGTCGTTCTCCATCCAAGACATTGTTCAACCTTGATGGAGGTTGAAGGGCTTAACCGCCGGTGACGCGCTCGATATCTGCTCCCACAGCGGAGAGCTTGTCTTCCAGAAGTTCAAACCCGCGATCAAGATGGTATACGCGACTGACTTCGGTCTCTCCGTCTGCGACCAAACCGGCAATGATGAGCGACATCGACGCACGCAGATCAGTGGCCATGACTTGTGCACCAGACAAACGCTCAACGCCTGTCACAGTTGCTGTTTGACCATCAATTGCAATGTTAGCGCCAAGGCGTGCGAGTTCTTGTACGTGCATGAAACGGTTCTCAAAGATCGTTTCAGTCACATGGCTCACTCCTTTGGCCCGTGTCACCAGCGCCATATATTGCGCCTGCAGATCCGTTGGGAAACCCGGGAACGGATCGGTTGAGAAATCAATCGGTTGGATGTCGCCACTGGTGCGGTGAATACGAATGCCGTCATTGACCTGATCCACACCTGTGCCAGTCAATTCCAATACATCGAGAGCGTTTTGCAACAGTGCACCTTGGGCATTTTTCAACAGCACATCGCCGCCTGCCATAGCGACACATGCCGCAAATGTTCCTGTTTCAATGCGATCAGGAAGCACTTCATGGGTTGCGCCGTGCAATGACGTGACACCTTCAATTGTAATTGTAGATGTTCCATGGCCCGAGATTTTTGCGCCCATCGCATTCAAACAGTTCGCGACGTCCACGCATTCTGGTTCACGGGCAGCATTTTCAATAACGGTTGTGCCATTGGCCAAACTCGCTGCCATCAACATCACATGGGTCGCACCTACAGAGACTTTTGGAAACGTATAATGCCCCCCCTGCAAACCACCTTTGGGAGCCTTCGCATTCACATAGCCAGCTTCAATGTCGATCTCGACACCCAGCGCTTCTAGGCTCTCAATAAACAGATCAATTGGGCGTGTGCCAATAGCGCAACCACCTGGAAGGGACACTCGCGCCACACCACAACGCGCCAACAATGGACCAATGACCCAAAAGCTTGCGCGCATTTTACGAACCAAATCGTAGGGTGCAGTCGTGTCAACAATTTCGCTGGCTTGGAATTCAATGCGACGGCCCGTCATGGATGTGTCGCCTGGACGTTTGCCCTTCACGCGATAGTCCACACCGTGGTTCGACAAAATGCTCTGCAACGCTTCCACATCTGCCAAACGCGGCATGTTTTCCAAAGTCACGGGATCGCTGGTCAACATGGACGCAATCATAAGAGGCAAAGCCGCGTTCTTTGCACCAGAAATAGGAATTGTTCCGTTCAATTGGCCATTGCCGCGAATGAGGATCTTATCCATGAAATTTGTCCCTTAAATCGTCTCTTCAATTCCCCAAATGGAGAATTCGCGCACAAAATGATCAAAGCGCCTGCCGATGAGCAACTCATCGTAGGGGCGCGTGTGCACCTAACTTGTTTCGAATTGGCATTGCCTTACCCCAACCACGGAAATAAGCCAAGAATTGGATGTGGACAGGATTAATATTGGAAACTTCGCGTTAAAAATCGCGGCGGAGATTCTTCAGCTTTCGTCCGATTTTGGCTCACTTTCCCTTGCAGCAGACGCCTCAACTTCTTCGTTCCGCAAAGCACGTGATTTCTGCTTTCTGCGCTGCAAATTTGCACGCAATGCCTCTTTCATGCGTTTCTCACGGGCTTCAATGTAAGATTGTCTGTCTTTCGTCACGGCGCAAATTTCACAATTGTTCAGGCTCTGGTCACAATACCTATATCTCGCGTGCGCTTGCCGCTTGCAAGGGGCAAAACAGT
>CALHHQ010000371.1 GCA_938030645.1 uncultured Rhizobiaceae group bacterium | reverse complement strand
TTTGCCGCGCAATCTGTCAGCCAACAATGCACCAGACAGAGCATAAGCGTCTGACGAATTGTAATCGCGGATCACTTCATAGTTTTCCGTGATCAAGAAAGTCGGACCTTCTTGCCCCGCGGGCATAAAGAGCGTGGCCTCGCCTTTGCGTGGAAAAGGTTTTCCATCATAGGATTTTACCCCAGACGCTGCCCAATCTTTCCAGCTTTGAGTCAGCACATGCCTTGGCAATGATTTCGGTAAGATCACGGGTCGCCCCCACGGCTCTCCCCGTTTCCAGCCTTTCTTTGCCAGATAGTTCCCTGTCGAACCAAGCGCATCTGATGTTGAACGCCACAGGTCGCGCTTGCCATCTTTGTTGAAATCCACTGCAAACTTCAAAAAGCTGGACGGAATGAACTGGGTTTGGCCCATAGCACCCGCCCAAGAGCCGATCATTTGTTTGCGTGAAACGTTTTCGTTTTGAAGAATGGTCAGCGCATCGAGAAATTCATCGCGGAAAAAGTCTTTGCGATAACGCTTCCAACCGAGTGTCGCCAAGGAACGAAACACATCACTGTTGCCAATCCCACGGCCATAGCCCGTTTCCATGCCCCAGATGGCCGCAACCACATAGGGATCAACTCCGTAGGTGCGCTCAAGCGCCTTAAATGTCCGCCGCAGTCCTTTGATTTTTCCCTTGCCTGTCTTCAGCAACCCACCATTGGCGCGGCGTTCAATATAGCCACCAATTGGCTTTACCAATTCAGGTTGTTTGCGGGTGAGTTTGTCCATTTGCGGATCAGGCTTCAAACCATTGGTGGCCGATGCAAAAGTTTTGGCCGTAATACCTCGCTTCAAAGCATCGGGTTTGATGGCCTTCACGTAAGCATCAAAACTCTCTGCATGGGCAGAATGAACAAGTAAGGCGCAAAGGCCTGCGGCAAGAAGGGATCGAATCATCATCTAACTACGATGGGCAAACGGTCGATGACCCGCAAGCCCATGCGTTGCCCCCATTTGATATCAGGCACATCAACCTGAAGGTCTGGTATCGTCGAATATAAAGCACGCAAAGCCACCTTTAGTTCTAGGCGTGCCAGTTGGAAGCCAAGGCAAAAGTGAATGCCAGTTCCAAATTCAAGATGCGGATTGGGGCTACGCGATAGATCCAGAAGTTGAGGCTGCTCAAATTCAACGGGGTCAAAATTTGCCGAAGCAAGTCCGGCTATAATGAGGTCGCCCTTCTTTAACTCTGCGCCGAAGAACTTTCCTGCCTCGCGGACATATCTTGGTTTCGTGAATTGAACGGGAGACACAAACCGAAGAAGTTCTTCAACCGCCATATCCATTCGGCTTTCTTTTTCAAACAACCACTGTTTCTGTTCAGGATTATCATGCAAGGCCAGAATACTGCCTGAAATAAGGTGGGTTGTCGTTTCGTGTCCAGCAATCAGCAACAAGAACACCATCGCGATCAATTCATCATGGCTGAGGCGGTCTCCGTCAGCCTCGGCCTGAACAAGTTCGCTAATCAGACCATCTATCTTCTCCCCGCGTTGAAGGCTGGCTTGGCAGTCACGAATGACCTCACTGACCATAATCCTCATTCTACGAATGGGGAGCAGTGTTTTTAAGAAGCTGAAACCACTTGTTATGTTGGTCATTCGGGTCGCTTGGTCAGAAAAATCATCTCTTACAGACTTTGGTATTCCCAGAAGTTCGCTGATGATTGCCAACGGGAAAGGCCGAGCAAAGCGCGTGACCAAATCAGAATCCCTATTTGTATCGAGGTCATGGCGCACTTTATTTGTCTGTGCCTTTGCGATCTCTTCAACTCGGTGTTGCAACGCTGATATTGAGTGTCTCTGGAAAGCCTGATCGACCAATTTGCGCAATCTGCGGTGATCAGGCTCGTCATTGGTCAACATGTTGTTGGCCAAAAGGCGAATTGAGCGCGGTATCCACCAATGAAGACCTGCTACGCCACTGGACGAAGATGCCTCTGTCTTGCGCATGGCAAACAGTTTGTCATTCTTCATCATGGCACTGGTCGCCGCTGAACTGGTCGTCATCCATATTTTGCCAATGATCGGCAATCGTGTGCGCACAACATCTGCCTGCGCACGAAGCGGCGCGAAAACAATTTCTGGGGTTTCCATGAATGTTTGCGAAGTGAAATCATGTTTCATCTATCTGTCCACATTCTAAATGTTGCTCGTCACAGCGAATCTGATTCTGACACTGCACCCACTATATGTGGGGTGAGTGCGGCAATTTTGAACAAGATATATGCATTTTCTTGAGATGAATCATCACCCCTGTGGAAGGATGATACGTCAACATAATTTTTATTATTTTTTTTTGCGTGCCGTTGGGGTGTTGAGGAAAATACCGCCAGATTGGGCAAAACGCTTTGTAACGCCATGTTTAGCCCAATATTGCCCTGTGGGTAACGCGGCGAAACACAACCAGAAAAGCATATAATGCAACGCCACAACCGTTCGGGACACATTGACCCAAAATTCAATTTTGTTAGTTTCAAATTGTCTTCCGAGTATGGTGAGAGCAAGCGCAAGCAAGCTCGTGACAACAATCCGGCACCTAGAGTTTTGGGCCTGCATAATGATGCTCTTTGAGAGAATTCATTCTGCAGGCTGTGTCTCTGCGCGCGACGATATGATGTCAGCTAAAAAGTGTGACAATACGGTGACAAATTGCCGTTAACGATTTCTTAACCACAATATATTGTGGTGTCAGTTATCCAAAGACGCTATATAGAGTGTCTGACACAATCCTGCTCCTGCGAGAGTGAAGGATAGAAAGTCGGCATTCTTTATACGGTGACGGGTCTTCATTGCGACAGCAAGAGGATCAAAGCGTCAAAAATCTGGACGGGCAAGTTTGTGCGCTCCGACAGATTCTTGAACCGAGTTTCGGCTCGATCAGGGACCAGATAAAAGCCCATAAAAAGGGTCTGGAATTAAGTGGGGGTGATCGGCCGAAAGGCGTGAGGTCACTGTAAAAATTGGGGACGCTTTTGGCGTCTAATCTATATTCGCATGGGCAGCGATTGGGCTGGCTTGTGCAAACTTGTGGGAATACAACTGATGCGCATCGAACGTCGTTTTACAAAATCTGGTCAATCACCTTTTGCCTCTGTGCCAATGCGCAAAGCG
>CALHHQ010000370.1 GCA_938030645.1 uncultured Rhizobiaceae group bacterium | reverse complement strand
GCAATCAATCCGTAGCTTCCCAGCCAAGCCAACATCGAAAATGCGACACCCGTATTGTAAGTGAGATAAAGCGAGAAGAATGGAACAATATCGACGGTTTGTTGGAACGGCAAATTGCCTTCCGCCATCCATTTGGTCACTTGGTCGATTGCAATCAGAACCAGCAATAAGACGTAAAGTTTCCCCTTAAGACGCATGTTATTGGTTCCGACTGTTGGGTTTCAGGGCATGGCGACGTGCTTCAAACAACATTATGCCAGTGGCCACTGCGAGGTTCAGCGAATCTGCTGCGCCATCCATGGCAATATATGCAAGCTTCGTACAGGCTTTCGACAAATCTTCCGTCAGTCCCTTTTGTTCATTGCCCATCAAAATTAGTTGCGGTTTATCAGAATAGTCAATTTCACGATGGTCTACGGCACCTTGAAGATGTGTGCCGACAATTTCACCACCGGAGCTTTTCCAAGTTGCGGAAAATTCCAAAAATGCATCTTCGGTCATTCTTGCTATTGGAGTGTGGAACAATGATCCCATTGTTGCGCGGACAGCCTCAAGCGCGAACGGGTCCGTTGTTTCACCAATCAGCAGAACGCCTTTTGCACCGAGGGCATCGGCTGTTCTAACTATCGTTCCAAGGTTCCCTGGGTCACGCACGCGGTCAAGTGCAACCCAAGTGTTGTTTTGGACACAATCAATTTCGTCAGCGCCAACGAAGTTTTGCTCGATCACCGCAACAACCATTTGGGCATTGTCGCGGCGCGTGATGGAGGTCAGAATTTTGTCATTGGTGATCAGAACATTGCCACCACGCGCACGTACGGTCGTTGCCAGTTTCTCAACACGGGACTTCAACTTTTCATCATCGAAAAGCTTTTTAGAATGGATCAGCGTGCGTACTGCCCAGCCTGTAGCGAGCGCGTCGGTCACCAGTTTCATGCCTTCGGCCAGAAACAGTTTCTCGCTCTCACGGTTCTTTTTCAGCGCCAGAGCTTTGATGGATTTGATGCGCGGGTTTGAAGTGGACGTAATTTCTTCCACACGACCCGGACGAACGGCTTCACTCACAGGTCTGCCCCTTTGGCAATTATTCGGGAAAACATTGAAGTGGACAACGAACGTCCCCCCAACTCTTGTTGCAACACGAGTTCTCCGCTTTCCAAACGCGCATCAGAACCTGCAAACACATCTTGTACCAATTCATGGAGCGCAAAATGCGATGCGCGAATAGCATAAGAAGTCAAAATACTCAGCAATGGTTTGGGCGATTGTAAATCGCGCACCAGGTCCAACATGTATGGCAAATGATCGAACAACTGCCAGACCTCACCTTTTGGCCCTCGGCCGTAGGCAGGCGGGTCAAGCAAAATCACATCATATGTGTTGCCCCGTCGTTTTTCACGAGCGCAAAACTTGACGGCATCATCACAAATCCAGCGAATGGGAGCATCTTGAAGTTTGGCAAGTTTTTGGTTCTCTTGTGCCCAACCAATTGCCTTTTTTGACGCATCAACATGAGTTACTTCCGCACCTGCCCGTGCGGCGACAAGTGAGGCGAGGCCTGTGTAACCGAACAGGTTGAGCATTCGAACTGATCGCCCTTGTGTGCGTGCTGCGCGAATAACTTTATCCATGCTGCGCCAATGCACTGCTTGTTCTGGAAATACGCCAGTGTGCCTGAATGATGTGAAACGTCCCAAATACGGCAGACCATCAAATTCAAGTGGCCATGTTTCTGCCAAATCGCCCTTGGGGTATTGCCAGCGACCCTGCCCTTCTTCATCGGTGTTTCCGGTAAAGACAGCATCGGCCTTGGCCCATTCCGCTTCCGGTGAAGTTGGCAGCCATATGGCTTGCCCTTCAGGCCGACGCACGATGATTGAGCCGTAGCGCTCAAGTTTTTCCCCATTGCCACTATCGATAAGCGCATAGTCTTTGTCCGGTTCGGCGCGTAGAACCATACCTGTGGTTTCAGGCATTCTGCTGCCAGTGCGAACAACACGTGGTGGGATTTGCTCTTGCAAAGTTGGCTTTGCCACACGCTTTTGATGAGTCGTATGATCGCCACCTTTAGACGACGTTTTAGAATAGGTGTTGTCGCGTAATTTACCTGCTGCACCTTTTGAAGATGTGCGAGGTTTGCGCGAGTCCTTGCGGGACGATTTGTATGCGGGCTTAGCCATCTTATCGCTTTAGCCGTTCCAATGCCCCGCGCAAACCCCTTGTTGGCATCCAATAGGACTGGTACTCATGAATTGAATTGGATTTGGAGTTTTGTTCAATGGAAATGAACGGCAGTCACATTATACCAGCCTCGAGAGAAGCTGTTTGGGAAGCACTCAACGATGCAGATGTTTTGCGGGCCTGTATTCCAGGTTGCGAAGAACTTGAAATGTCTTCTCCAACTGAAATGTCTGCTACGGTCGTTACAAAAATTGGCCCTGTGAAAGCAAAATTCAAAGGGGATGTAACATTAGAAAACTTGAATCCGCCCAACAGCTACACAATCAGCGGCGAAGGCAAAGGCGGAATTGCAGGTTTTGCCAAAGGTGGCGCGGATGTGACCCTCACGGAAGTGCCTGAAGGCACACAGCTGGATTACAATGTGGATGCGAAAGTTGGCGGGAAAATTGCGCAATTGGGATCGCGTTTGATCGATTCCACAGCCCGCAAACTTGCAGATCAGTTTTTCACTAATTTTTCTGAAAAAGTGGGCGGGGCATAATCCACCACTATTTTGACAGCCCACTTTTCATAACGATTGATCTGAACTAACGTTACGGAAATTTTGAGAGGACAATAAGTTATGGCAACCCAAACCTATCGTGAAAACGCTTGGACCTGCTTTTTCTGCGGATTGGTCATCTGCGCAATTCTGGCCTTTGTGGTTTATTTGATCGAAATCGCAGCCATCTAGTCGACGTAAAAAAACACTCACGATGTGCAAGACAACGTGAGTGCATTACACTCTTCATTGAAAGAATGCGTATTTTTAGGAATTCGCGAGAGCTGGAAATACAGAACCGCTTTTTGGTGCCGCTGCATCAACAACAATTTTTTCAAGCTTGTCAGCTTTTTCTTTTTGCTTTTCTGCTTCAAAGCCCAGCTTCGTCACTTCAACTTTGCGCTCACGCGCGATCTTGCGGTGCTTTCCCTGAGTCAACCAAGTGGCAAAACTACCAATCAGCATGCCGATAATCAAAAGCGCAAACAACAACACGAACAATGGTGGAGAAAACAACACCACTGATTGACCTTCAATCCCAGCAACCAGAGACACATCAACGGGCTGGCGATTTGCAACCGCAAGCGTGATGACCACGATGCCAATCGGGATTAAGAATAAGAGCGCTATAAGACGTTTGATCATTTTCATTCCGCAAATTGTAAGACGCTTGCAACTGCCAGCACCTTACCAAAGGTAAGTTATTGTCGCAACTAGGCGTTTAAGCGATCACGCAAGTCTTTACCGGTTTTGAAAAACGGTACCCATTTTTCTTCAACGTCGACACGATCACCTGTTCTTGGGTTTCTACCAACACGTGGCGCACGGTGCTTGACAGAGAATGCACCAAACCCGCGCAGTTCCACACGATCACCATCGGCCAAGGCTTCTGTGATTTCAGTCAAAATGGCATTCACGATATTTTCCACATCGCGTTGATAGAGGTGTGGGTTTTGATCAGAAATTATTTGAACCAATTCGGACTTTATCATTCGATATTCCCTCTCATTCTGTGCCGATATTTCAATCTCACCCTCAAATTTGAGAAATGAACCCAGCACTCATAATTTTCAATTACCGTGCCAAACCGACAGCAAACCGTCAAGAAATAAGCGTTTTGGCAGAACCGCTGGCAGGTCGTTTACATTCAAGCCGTCCTGCGAACTCGCGCCACCCGTCAACCAGTTTAACAATTTCGCATTGAACAAAAGACTGTTGCGTTCTTGTCGAGGTTTCCACTGGAAAACTTTCAGGTCTTTGTTCAACCCTTTCTCTTTGACCAACCATTCTTTTGCAACGCTTTCACCGCCAATTGCATCAATGAGTTTTTCCTTAAGGCCACGGTCGCCGGAATAGATCCGCCCATCTGCCAATTTCAAAACCTGGGTGCGGTCGAGTGGGCGACGATCCGTCACCAAATCTACAAACCAATTGTAGCTGTCATCAATCAATTCCTTAATGACGACTTTCGCTTCAGGTGGCGGAACGTGGAATGGTGATGGCTCGGCTTTCAAGGGCGAAGACTTTATCTCTTCAATCGAGACGCCAATTTTGTCCAGCAAATCTTTTGCTTGAGGATATTGGAAAATCACACCGATTGAACCAACAATGGATGATCTACGCGCCACAATATGATCAGAAGCTGTAGCAATCATATAACCTGCAGACGCAGCCAAAGTGCCAACGCTCGCAGTGACAGGCTTTTTGTCTGCAATACGGCGTACAGCTTCAAAGATCGCCTCCCCCCCAACAGTCGTCCCGCCCGGTGAATCAATCGTCAGAATAAGACCTTTGACCTTGTCGTCTTTTTCGATGTCGGCCAAAAGTTTTAACAGTTTGCGGTCTTCTGTAATCATGCCCGTGATCGCAACTCGCGCAATATGATCGCCATGACCTCCCGCGCCCTTGAAAGCACCGGCAGCTTGCAGTGCAGCCAAAATCGCAAGGGCAATGGCGACAAATGCACCAATTCGCCAGAACGATAATTTGCGACGCAAACTGCGTCGATCAAGGACTGAATCTATATCAAGAGACATGAGTGATACCTGGCTTATGTTTATAACTCACAGATACGAATTGGTGTGCCGCCTTGCAAGAAGACTTTTGGTCTCAAGAGTTCAATGGCTTTCCAAATTCATCATAGGCCTGAATGAATCGAATGATCGTGGTCAACAAAACGACCGCCGCGAAGAGATAAGCAATTTGCGAGAACCAGGTTGGAAATAGACAGAATAAAACAAACACGGCCAACGTTTCACCAGCTTCAGCCAAACCAATTGAATAAAGAAAGGATTTGGAGCCGCGGCGACCTTCAGTCGCGCCGCGTTTTTCCGCCATTAGGGCATATGTCAGAAAGCTTGCCCCATTGAGATAAAAGACGGTCAACAGAACAGAACCAGCTGCCCAGTTTTCAGCCGGTTGCGCCCATATGAATGCCAATGGAATGATTGCGTAAAACCCAAAATCAAGAACGATGTCCAGATATCCTCCCAAATCGGTTTTGCCATTGAGGCGTGCAATCGTCCCATCTAAACCGTCGCACAAACGTGACAGCAAAATTAGAAGCAAACCCAATACATAAAAATGTGCGTAAATCGCTCCTGCAGCACAAAGTCCAATGGCGAAGCCAATCCATGTGACTGCATTTGCTCCAACTCCGAACGACGCAACTCGCCGCGCCAAACCTTCCAGTACGGGATCAATTGTTTTGCGCAGTCTTGCGTCAAACATTGCCATTGTCTTTCATTGGATTGATGTGATTTTTCGTTTAAAAGACGGTAAAGCGCCCGTAAGTTCAGGGCAAGGCACGGGCCTCTTGAAAATGACAGACAGTCACACTTACAGCGCCACAACCCATGACATCACCGTCAATGTCGTTCCCCGCTATTTGGAAGATCAATCTCAACCTGCCGAAAGCCACTTTGTGTGGGCTTATGATGTTGAAATCGTCAATACATCCGGCGAGACGATGCAACTGAAGGAACGCAGCTGGATCATTACAGATGCCAACGGTTTGGTTGAGAAAGTTCATGGGCCGGGTGTTGTGGGAGAACAACCTATCTTAAAGACTGGCGATAGTTTCCGATACTCCAGTGGCTGTCCCCTGAAGACATCATCAGGCATTATGGTCGGCTCATACCAAATGGTGCGTGAGGATGGGGAAAAGATCGATGTCGATATTCCTGCGTTCTCGCTCGACATACCGCGCGCGCAGGTCACTGTGAACTGATGTCTTTGCAAGACCATCAAATGCCAAACTATCGTCCGGTGCGCATCGCTGCATTGTTGGACATGCGACCCGTCATCTTGGTGATTGGTGTTTTGTTGGTGATGCTCGGCATCGCGATGCTCATTCCCACACTAATCGACTATATTTCAGGCGATGCGGGTTGGAGTGTGTTCGCTCTTTCCAGCATGGTCACTTCTGGTTCTGGTGCTGTGATGTTCATGGCCACGCGTGGTGGCAACAAACAGTTGTCCACGCGGCAAGCCTTTTTGATGACCGTTCTTGTGTGGGTCACTCTTTCTGCTTTCGGTGCATTACCGTTTTATTGGTCGGGCATTGTGCCAACCTATACGGATGCCTTTTTTGAATCCATTTCAGGCCTGACCACAACAGGTGCCACAGTTCTAAGCAGTCTTGATACCATGCCAGCAGGCATTCAAATTTGGCGCGGTATTTTGCAGTGGCTTGGCGGTCTTGGCATCATTGTTATGGCGGTATCTGTTTTGCCCATGCTGCAAATTGGTGGCATGCAACTTTTTAAAACCGAAGCGTTTGAAACGCCTGAAAAAATATTGCCGCGCGCAACTCAAATATCTGGATTTATAACTCTCATATTTCTCAATCTCACTGGGCTTTGCATGTTGGCCTATTTGTTGGCCGGCATGAACCTATTGGATGCCGTTGTTCACGCCATGACAACAGTCGCAACGGGGGGCTTTTCCACCCATGACGCATCATTAGGATTTTTCAATAGTGCGAGAATTGATGTCATTGCGACGGTCTTCATGATCATCGGGTCGCTGCCATTTTTACTCTATGTTCAGGCATTGCAGGGGCAGTTTCGCCCGCTGGTCAAGGACAATCAGGTCCAAACCTTTCTGATGTTGCTTGCTGGATTGATCTTGTTTGCGTGGATTGTGGAAGAAGTCTCAGGAATTCGTGCTGGCGTGGAGGCGTTTCGCTTTGCTCTGGTAAACGTCACTTCGATCATGACTGGCACAGGATACGCCACCACGGCATATGATGGGTGGGGACCTGTTGCGGTAGCGTTCTTCTTTTTCATCATGTTCATCGGCGGCTGTGCGGGATCAACATCATGCGGAATAAAAATATTCCGGTTTCAAGTTCTCTTCCAAAACATCCGCCAGCACATCGCCATGGTTCTTTATCCAAATGGCGTCTTCACCCAACGCTTCAACGGCCGCCCAATTGAAGACACAGTTACAGCGGCTGTGATGGGTTTTTTCTTTCTCTACATTCTCACATTTGCTGTATCAGCTTCGGCTCTCGCAATTGCTGGCGTGGACCCAATCACAGCTTTGTCTGGCGCAGGTTCAGCAATTTCAAATGTTGGGCCAGGATTGGGAGCCATCATCGGCCCTGCCGGAAACTATCAAGCTCTTGGTGATGTTCCAAAATGGATATTGGCGATCACCATGCTGATTGGCAGGCTGGAACTCTTCACTGTTCTGGTTTTGCTGTCGCCGCGTTTCTGGCGCGCGTAATTCAACTATTCAGCAGGTTGAATTTCAGTTCCAGTCGCCTGTTTGGATTGACGTCTTTGGCCGAAAATGAAGCGCAATGCTGTTGAAATGTCATGGCCTATGCCGACAAAAGACGGCACCAAGAACAACACCAGCACTGTAGCCGATGCTAGGCCAAACACCATTGTAGCGGCCATGGGCAGCAAGAATTGAGCTTGTAGGCTTTTTTCAAAGAGCAAT
>CALHHQ010000369.1 GCA_938030645.1 uncultured Rhizobiaceae group bacterium | reverse complement strand
ATCGCGATGCCTGCGGCTGTGCGACGTTCTTTTTTACCTGCATATGCCGGTGTGATTGCGCTAGACGCTGCGATTGTGGCGATCAACATTCCTGCGATCCCGAATTTTCCAAACTTGTTCATCGTGTCGTCTCCTTTGTCTTCTTCAGACTGGGCCTTTGTGCCGGAGGTTATCTGCGGCCTGTCCTCAACGTAGGAACTGCTGTCTGAACGCAATATGAACGCGTAAAATTAGTGAAAATCGTTTTGAATCAGAATGTTGACCCTCGAAGCAGTTGCTCCGGAAACCAATTGCCACTGTCTTGCCGCATTTGGCTTGAGTACGAGTGGTGGAATGTTCATAAAGACAGTCCCGTCGATCTTCTCGTGAGCAGGCATGTCCGTTCGTATCGCCACTTTTAATGTCGAAAACCTTATGGCGCGGTTTGATTTCGCCACATGGCGAAAGACGAAGCAGGAAAATTTTCTAAGGCGGAAGCATGACGTCAAGCAGACCGCTTTGCTTATGGCGCATGAAGATGATTCACGCCAAATGACGTCTTTGGCGATTGCAGATTGTCATGCAGATATTTTGTGCCTTCAAGAAGTGGAAGACCTTCACACACTTGAAGAGTTCGAGAATGACTACCTCGCACCACTGACAGGTCTCAAATACCCTCATAAGGTTTTGATTGAGGGCAATGACGGACGTGGCATTGATGTTGCTTTGATGGCACGGGAAAAAACGGCCGATGGGGAACCTATTGAAGTTTTGAATGTGAAATCACACAAAAAACGGACTTTCGGGGAACTTGGTGTTCACAACAGCGACCTCAAAGCCATGGGTTATGACAAGAACGAGCGCATTTTTCGGCGTGATTGTCTGGAGGTTAATCTGCGTGTCGGCGGGAAGCGTATGAGCGTTTTCGTTTGCCACTTTAAATCGATGGGCACTTCGAAAGAGGGGGTAGAGGGGCGCATCTACACAATGCCTGTTCGACTTGCGGAAGCGAGAGCAGTTCGCAAAATCATTGAGAAAAAATTTGGGACCGATCGCGCGCCCAATATGCGCTGGATGATTTGTGGTGATCTCAACGACTACACCGAAAGACTTGTGGTAGGTGGCGACAAACAACGTGGATATAGTTTCGAGTTGAAGGTGGAACCCACATCAAGTCTTGAACCACTTTTATCAGATGGATTTTCTGTTGATCTGGTGAAACGACGCGAAAATGACAATCGCTGGACGCTTTATCATGCGGCTGGTGATTCCAAGAACGCCCGTCGGCCCGAAATTCGTGATGTTCGGCATTTGGTTCAGATCGATTACCTGTTGGCGTCGCCTGCATTTGCCGAAGGTAATTTGGGTGCATTGCCTCATGTGGTTCGCCAAGGCCAACCCATGCGCACTGTGTTTCCACCCAAGCAAGATGTGGACCGCTATCCGCGCACTGGGTGGGACAGGCCGAAGGCTTCTGACCATTGCCCGGTTGCGGTTACGCTTAAGATGGTCTGAATTGGGGAAGATTCGCCGATCCGTCGGTATTTGAAATATTTGGTCCCAGAATGACACTTTCCATTTTTGAAATCGCGTCTTTGCTTTTAGTTCTCTCCGGAATTTTTGGATGGTTGAACCATGTTGTTTTAAAATTGCCGCACACAATTGGTTTGTTGGTCATGGCGCTGTTGGCATCCATCATCTTGCTGATCATGGAAAAGATCTTCCCTGCGTTGGGCATAACAGACACGCTTCAATCGGCGATTGCTCAGATTGATTTCAATGCGACGGTCATGGAGGGAATGCTGGCATTCCTCTTGTTCGCAGGTGCACTGCATGTGGATTTTTCTTATTTGCGCACCCAAGCATGGGCGATTGGTTTGATGGCTTCAATTGGGGTGATCACGTCAACTTTCATCGTTGGCTTCGGTCTCTTTTTCCTAGCGCCGATCATCGGGTTCGAAATTCCACTCATTTGGGCATTGGTTTTTGGTGCTTTGATTTCACCTACCGATCCTGTGGCTGTGTTGAGCTTGCTGAAGTCTATCAACGTGCCCCATGCGCTTGAAGCGAAGATTGCTGGCGAGAGTCTGTTCAATGATGGTGTGGGCGTTGTTGTGTTTGCGATCATGGTGACGATTGCAACCAGCCAAGCGGGCGCCGAAGTCACTGCCATGCAAATTGCTGAACTGTTTGTTGTAGAAGCAATTGGTGGCGCAGTTCTTGGTCTCATCACGGGTTGGATTGCCTATAAAGCGATGTCTACGATGGATGAACATATGTTGGAAATTCTGCTGTCGGTTGGCATTGTGGCGGCCACATATGCGATCGCTCTGCGACTGCACTTATCTGGGCCAATTGCCGTGGTTGTCGCTGGTTTGCTGATTGGCAATAGAGGCGCAAAACTTGCGATGAGCGATCATACACGTGACACCATGTTCGGGTTTTGGGAATTGATCGACGAAATTCTAAACTCGGTTCTGTTCTTGCTGATCGGCCTAGAAGTGTTGGTTATCGCTTTGGACCCATCCTTTGCTTGGCTTGCGGTTTTGACCATCCCGTTGGTGTTGTCGGCACGTCTGATTGCGGTTTCCATTCCAATTCTGACGCTGTCACTTCGTCAAACATTCACTGCCGGCGCCATTCCGGTCCTCACATGGGGCGGGTTGCGCGGTGGCATTTCCGTGGCGCTGGTTCTCTCGCTTCCTGATATCCCTGAAAAGCCAGTGCTTTTGGCATGTACTTACGCAGTCGTATTGTTCTCCATCATCGTTCAGGGTCTCACCGTGAAAAGAGTGGTCAATGCAACTGTTGACCCAACGCTGATTTAGGGAACGGTATGACACGCA
>CALHHQ010000368.1 GCA_938030645.1 uncultured Rhizobiaceae group bacterium | reverse complement strand
AAGGCAAGCCCTTCGCTGTGAGGCAGGCGCTTGATTTTCAGTTCTGTGCTCATGCAGACAGTTTCGCGCCGATTGATGACATCAAAGGCACAAATTCACGGAATGACGTGTTGATCATGAATGTATCGTCCACGGAAACAGGGTTTTCAGCAACCATGCCCATCACGAGAAAGCTCATGGCGATGCGGTGATCCAAATAGGTTTCCACAGTCGCACCACCTTTGACAGGTCCGCCGCGCACTTTCAGATCGGTTTCGCCTTCGGTACAATCAACACCATTGGCCTCTAACCCCCGTGCGGTGACGGCGAGACGGTCGCATTCTTTCACACGCAATTCGTCCAAACCCAGCATGTGGGTTTCGCCAGTGGCAAACGAGGCCGCAACGGCAAGCACAGGATATTCGTCAATCATCGATGGTGCGCGTTCTGCGGGAACAGTCACGCCCTTCAATTGGCTCGTGCGAACACGAATGTCGCCAATATCTTCACCGCCAGATTGGCGTTTGTTCTCGATTGAAAGATCAGCACCCATCTCAAGCAAGGTTTCAAACAAACCAGTGCGGGTTGGGTTGAGCAGGACATTCTCGATTGTCAGGTCGGAATCAGGAGTGATCAATCCAGCCACAATCGCGAAGCTCGCAGATGATGGATCGCCGGGCACAAGCACATCTTGTGCTTGCAGATCGGTTTGGCCCTCTAGAGAAATATGACGAGCGCCATCTTCATCCACAGTGATTGAAATGTTTGCGCCAAATCCAGCAAGCATTTTCTCAGTATGATCTCGTGTCATGACGGGTTCAATGACCGTGGTGGTGCCAGCAATGTTCAATCCCGCCAGCAAGACGGCAGATTTCACTTGTGCAGACGCAACCGGAACGCGGTAGGTGATTGGCGCGGGAAGGGGCGCGCCATGAACGGTCAGCGGCAAGCGGTCACCCTCTGCGCTTTCCACTTGCAATCCGCTTTCACGCAAGGGGTTGAGCACGCGGCCCATAGGGCGGCTCGACAGTGAGGCATCACCAATAAACCTCACAGGGAAGTCATATCCAGTCACGAGTCCCATGGTCAGGCGTGAACCTGTACCGGCATTGCCAAAATCCAATGGCTCGGTTGGTTTAAGCAGCGCGCCATTTCCAAGACCGTCCACATACCAAGTGTCGTCTTTTTTGACGATATTTGCACCCAAACCCCGCATGGCAGAAGCTGTTGCCATCACATCATCGGCTTCAAGCAAGCCTTTGATGGTGGTTTTACCGTCAGCGACTGCGCCTAGAATAAGGGAACGGTGGGAAATCGATTTGTCGCCTGGGACCGAGATGTTTCCACGCAAGCCTTTGCAGGCTGAACTGGTCATCGGAACGGGCGTGTGGTCGTGAGAATGTTGATCCATGGTCATGTTTTTGAAAAGGTATTTTTGCGACTGATCGCAAGGCAAAAGTTGTGTAGGACTTTCCATCGGCTGTGTCACCCGCAACTCATATGCGTGCCAACAATAAATACGGTGACAATTCCCTTTGACAGCGGCGCAGACGGGCGCTAACACCTCACGCTAATCCTTCGTTTTGGCTTTGATTTGCTTCGAAGGTTCCTGAATTTACACAAGATGAGGCAGTCCATTGGCTAAACCTGAACTTGGCGAGAAACGCCTGTGCCCAAGCTGTGGTGCAAAATACTACGATTTGAACCGCGATCCGATTTTGTGCCCCAAATGTGGCGCCGCTTTTGAAGTTGTTGTGGAAACAGCAAAAGCGAAACCGGAAAAAGAAGCTGAAGAAAAAGCTGCCGATTCCGATGATGAAGATGAAGTGGAAACAGGCGGACCGGAAATCATCAGCCTTGATGATGCTGAGGACGACGATGGTGATACGGTTGACGGTGACGACGACGACGACGACATCCCAAGCGATATTCCGGATGTTGAAGTCGAAGATGATGATGACGATGAAGTCGCTGACGGCCCGTTCTTGGAAGATGATGACGACGACAATGACAACCTGTCAGACCTCATCAAGCCAACCAACGACGACAAAGAAGACATTTAACGTTTGAGGGCATGGAAGGGCTTGAATTTCATCAAGCCCTTTCGTAGAACCCGCTCGTTGATTTGGTGGTTCATCCACTCACAATCCAAGGTTCGCAACAATTTAACTGCGGACCTTCCATGCAAAACACCATGCGTGTTTTCAGATGGGGCTATAGCTCAGTTGGTAGAGCGCTTGCATGGCATGCAAGAGGTCAGCGGTTCGATTCCGCTTAGCTCCACCAATTTCAAAATCATTTTCGATATATATTTGAATGCGTTAGACGGTAATTCGTTACCATTTTCGCGCTCGGTCACCACTTTGCAAGAGGTCTTCGGTCACCTTCGGGTCACCTGAAATGGTGACAGGATGGGTGGAGCAAACCGGAAAAAGTGTGGTTTCGGCCCATAGCGGAAATTGGTGTCGCTATCTGTTTGTTCAATCGATTTCGCCAAATTGTTCCCCGTCAGCACCCATGGGATCAAATAGGTTGATTGCTTAAGGGAGAGTTTTTGGCTCATCTTCACGACCTGGGAGTGAAGAATGAGACATACACACGAACGCCATATATTACCGACAGGTGGTGCTTGCACCACTGAGAGGCCGATGCAGCAGACCGCACGGTGAAAGACATCCGCCGCAAGACGCGCAAGCGGTATTCATCTGAGGACAAGATCAGGGTCGTGCTGGCTGGTTTGCGTGGTGAAGACACCATTGCTGAACTGTGCCGTTCACTGCCCGGCAGGCAAGCGCAGCGCCGCCGAGAGGGGGCATCCGAGAAGCTTGAGATCATCCGGTTAGTGGAACAATCCCATCTGCCGACCAAGCAGACCATCGACAGGTTGGGCATCCCCCGCACCACGTTCTACCGCTGGTACGATAGGTATCTGACGGGCGGCGTTGAGGCTTTGGAGGATCGCTCTCCCCAAGCCACTGCACGTCTGGAACCGCATTCCTGACGATGTTCGGCAGCGGATTTTCGATCTGGCATTGGACGAGCCGGAACTGTCACCGCGTGAACTGGCTGTGCGGTTTACGGACACACAACGCTACTTCGTGTCAGAAGCCAGCGTTTACAGGCTGCTCAAGGCCCACGATCTCATCACCAGTCCAGCCTTCGTGGTCATCAAGGCGGCCCCCTCTCGGCGGCGCTTCGCTTGCCTGCCGGGCAGTGAATGAGTTCAGGGACAAAACCACGGCCATCAACCAGATGTGGCAAACAGACTTCACTTACATCAAGATTGTTGGGTGGGGTTGGTACTACCTCTCGACAATCCTCGATGACTTCTCCCGATACGTGGTGGCATGGAAGCTGTGTACCACCATGGAGACGAGTGATGTCACCGACACGCTGGAACTGGCTCTGCAAGCTTCCGGTTGCAATCAGGTCGCCGTTCGCCACAAGCCGCGTCTGCTGTCCGACAACGGTGCCAGCTACGTCTCGGGCGAGTTGGCGGACTGGTTGAAAGAAGAAGGCACGGATCACGTTCGTGGTGCGCCATATCATCCGCAGACGCAGGGCAAAATCGAGCGTTGGCATCAAACCCTAAAGAACCGCATCCTGCTGGAAAACTACTTTCTGCCTGGAGATCTCAACTCCAGCATCGAGCGCTTCGTTGAGCACTATAATCACCACCGCTATCCGCTGGCCGGCAAACACTGCTTGCAGTGTTGAGAGGCAGGAAAGCCTCAAAAACCTCACGCCAGCCGACGTCTACTTCGGGCGCAGCCAAACCATTCTACTCGAACGCGCCTTACTGCGATTGTTACAATCGCCTATCGGCCAATGGAAAGGATCAAACGCGACACATTCAAACAGCGGCGTTTGCAATACCGCAACCAAGCCGCTTAGTATCAAGCAACAGATGGGCCAATATCTCGCTTAATCTAAGCCGCAATCGATCCCAAAAACCCTGATGACGGACAATGCGGATATTCATGACATCTTATTCAAGGGGAGAGCCCAGAACCCCGTTTCCAACTAATTTCGTGTGCGCAGAATCTCGACAACAGAAGAAATAGCAACCGTCTGGCCGGATTGGTCTTATGTCGAATGACGGCTCGCTTTCATTCTCAAAAAGATGCCGATTGCTAAACTTGCGAAGAAAAATATTAATCCCATGCCCAGTATGAGAAGCAAACTTCTGGGACCCAAAAGCTGAGATTCAGAGACGTGAGGCGTAGACAATGGTCGAAAAAGGCGCTGAATCGATCCATAGGTGCCAGTATTGACTTCACCGCTAAGCTTGCCAATCGAGATCGAAATATTTTGCATATTTTCTAGTATTTGAGAAATGGTATAGTTGGGCACAACGGCATCACGAAGATAAAAATCAACGGCGAAAATTTCGGAACCTTCCGTCTCAATTATTTGATGCAAGTCGGAAGCGTACTTGAGACGTCTGGAAATTCTAATTGTGGCATCGGTTGCCTCTGTGATATCCTCAAAAACAGCGGCAAGGCTTTTCTCAACTCTAAGGCGCATTTTGTTCTGTTTTACCAACTCAGAATCAGACGAGAGAGCATCAAAATTCTGTCGGACGGTTGCAATATATGATTCAATCCTCGCAAGTTCAGTTTTAAGTTCAGAGGCTTCGTTTTGTAATTCAACACCCGATTTTGTCAGCTCACGTCGAAATTCTGCGTCATTTCCAGAGTTGCTTAGTACAATTATTCTATCAATGAAGCTTTGATCCAGTTGAGGAATAACGGAGGCAGACAAACCATTTTTACCCGTTTCAGTTGTTTGATTGTTTTGAGCTGATCGAGTTACCTGCTTTGGGGCCAGAGTTTCGCTGATTGTTGCAAATTTGCGTTCGAGTTCAGCCAGTTTGCGTTTCAAATCTGTCTGACGCAGCTTATAGTATCGTAGTAAAACTTCTGGATTTTTTGCAACGCCGTTTTGGACAATTGGAGATCTTATCGTCGGAAGGGTGAATTGTTTCTTCTCATTCATCATGCGATCGATATCGACTGCTGTTAAACCTGTTTTTGGATCAGAGACAATGCGTCCATAGTCCTGCGCCATAATGATTTCTAAGTTTTGTTTGGTCGCCTTTAATGCATCTTCAAACATGTCAAGTTGGATCAAATATTCTTCTTCACCGCTGTAATTGCGGTTAAGAGCACCTCCTGAAAACAAACCAATATTCAAACGTTGCGATGTCTCTTCCAATGCTGCTTTTTCTGGCCAACTTGCAGCAATCTCTCGAAGCTTTAAATGAACAGTCTCAATCTCATTGAGAGTATCCAAAGTCGATATGCTGGATCCGGGTATTATGACTTGAAGTCCACCGGCTGATTTACTGACCTGATCCAGTGCGGTAGAGAGCTGTTTTAAGTTCCCAATGAGAAGGCGCAGCTTATTAATGCGATCAAGCCCATTAAACGAAGCAACAGTCAATTGCGATGGACTAACAATCTGAATTCCATCTCGCAGCACGCCTTTTTGTTTAATCGCCTGCTTTGACCACGTGCTGACAATGTCAATAAGAATTGACTGGGCTTGCTGAAGAGTGAAGTCGTTGTTGGGATCATCTAGACGTATTAACGCTGCAGAGCGAGTTTCTTGCTTCAATTCTGCGCTCATATCTTGTTGAAGTTTTTCGACATCTGCCAGCGAAGATTTCCGTTTGTCAAAAACGGCTTCGTATTTTGCAACAATTGCTCTTTCAGAGGCGGAATAAGTGGATACTTTGACGCGTGAAATGAAAGCATCGAGATCGGTTCCCTGATCTCCCAATCGGTTTTTCGTATGGACATCTGATAAGACGGCCGGCGCGATAATATCGGTCAGCAAGAAACCTGTTTCATTTGGATAAAGACCTTCAGTTACACCCGGAAATGTCAGTTGAACCATATAGTCGTAATGCGTCACATACGTCAGCTGGCGATAGGCAAGTACAACACTCAATCCAACGAGCATCCCGATGATCGAGGCGACTAGAACAAGCAAACGAACCGACCACGCAAAGTCGACCAGATCAAATATCGAAGTCCAATTATCTGCATCTGGTTTTGAATATTCTTCGACAACCAGATCTGTTGTTTTTTGATGTTTGTTCATTTGCATCGACCTGTGATCCCAAAATAAAACATTATAGCAGGCGGTAACTTAGTGGAAGCTTCAAATGTGGATTGCTATTAAACCATTGCTACTTTCTCAGGATATACCGTCGAAAATATTTCGACATTCGGTCAACGCTCGTTGCAAACAAAATTATGGCAAGCCACCTATTTGGTTTAAGAGCATTTTCAACTACCTGGTTGATACAGTTGCGGACTAGATAGAATTTTGAAAACGTGGCATTTTCACAGGTGCTTAAAACAGTTGATGCCCACGCTCGGTGCTCTGGCATAAAGTAGGTTGAGGGCATGAATTCTTTTCCCCACGCCAATTCGGCCAGTGCAACGAAGCTCATAAATTCGCGGAGGTAGCCAGACTCTAAAAACCGTTTTCTAACTTGTTGTAAATTGCATTCTTTCCTAGAGGTTAAATCCAGAAAATCAACAAGATCGCGGCAAATCACAGTTCGCCTACCGAACCTATGTGATGAGAGCTGACTGTGAGCGACAAGATGAACGATGCGGTCATCTATTGAGGGCAAATAAAATTCATTCCCATCGAATTTTAGCAAGCTGCATCGATTTAACACTTGATGAAGATCAAGCAATCCACTGTATTTCCACCTCGTAAACCGTGTGTGCAATTCCAATGGAACTGAGTAATTTTCGTTCCAAAAGGGCGGTAGATGTATGTCCAAAGCATCGTTGTATTTTTGATTTTCGGTTTCATAGCCATGCGCCGCCAATTCATGGGACACATCGCCTGCAAGTTTTCGATCAACAAGTAAATCCAAGTCAACCATGAACCGCCCCTTTGACGCAGAAGAAGGCTGCTCGATCAGAAAACACGCGCCTTTAAGTGCAATTGGAGGGCAAATATTGGAAACAATATCGATCAGCCCTCGCAACTGAGCGTAGAGTTCCTCAGTCTGCGTATGAATTTCCTTTGCCATATGTTTGACAAAAGAGTTGGACCGAGAATTTTCTACACCCTCAACTAAGAACCACAAAACTTTCTGGTCAGCGGCGACTTTGATCAGTGCAGGGGTCAGTCGCTCGGGAACCAAACAATTATTGGCCGCATCTCGCATGCAGGAAAAGAGTTGTTCAATCACAGCGCTTGTTCATTTTGCTTCCGAGACTCGATTCTGGAAATCAGATAATTAGATTCAAGGGAATGAATTAGACTGGTAATATCTGAGATCAATATCTCTCGGTCATCGTCGTACTGATTGGCAATTGCCAGAGAAATACTTTGAAAATCATGACCATCAACAATCAAGTTCAAAATTTCCATTCCAACAAAGTTAAGCCCAAAATACATCCCTTTCTTTAAATCAAGAAGAACAGAACCGTCTTCGGTATTTTGAACGGCTACATCGGGGCAAAGTCGCCACTGATCCTCGAAATCGTATTTGGGGGGCATTTCCATTTCAGTTTTATGTCTGTTTTTTGGGGTAAATGACAGCCTCATGCAGTTTTTGACATAGTTCCGGCAATCGATCTAGATTTCGAGGGTAGGTCAATCGATAAATTGAAATTGGTTCAATGAGTGATGCAACATTTTTCATCTGTATCGCTGCACTATTGGCGTCAAGGGGATTTGACAGAAATGCGTTAGAAATAAGCTGAACGCACGCCTCATGTTTAGCAACGTGTTCGATGCCAATTTGATCGTTTTGATCCTCAGGTTGTGGCAAAAAGATTGCTCTGAGGGGCGATGGATGTGGTGGGGATGAGGGGCGAACCTTAGGCGTAAGGCGAAGTTTTCCAACAACGGGATCTCTGGCTGACACTTCGAATTGGTCGAGCATTCCCTGCAGATTTGGGCCATTGTGGAGGCGGATCGTCTGATATGTGCCTTGAGCCAAAACTTGGAAACCATTGGTTGAAAGATGCACAGCATCGTCGCTCAGAATGACTCCTCCAAGCTGGGCAAAACCTGACGAAATTGTTGACTTACCAATTCCGGAAGAACCGGCGACGCAAATTGTTTCGCCTTGAAAGTCCACTAAACATGCATGAAGTACAATTCCACCATAATGGGAAATCAAACGAGGCAGGACTTGGTCAAGCAGGAGGTGTCGAACTGAGTAATCTGCGCCTTTTGGAGATGGAGAAACAAATATCTCCATGTTGTCGGCGTCAACATAAAAATCAGCCACATCTTCACAACTTACCAACAGATGGCTGTCATAAGCAGTAATTGACATGTTGCTGGAGCCGTCGTGCCACTCAGAAATCGGCACTTGTACTGGAAACTGAGGACTTTTCAGGTAAATTGAAATTACTGAAGACTTGTCAGTTATTGGAAGAGTCTCTGCTAAAGGCAGTTCTGGCAACTCAAGTTCGCTGCTCAGGGTAAAGCGGCTGAAAGACCAATTACCATCCATTTCCAATATTCTATCTTGATTGGCTCTTAATCCAAATCACGGTTTGCGAAGAGGATCAGTAGAGTTGCCACCATTGCCCTCGGCAGCTTGACCGCTTCCTGCAGTGGTTAGTTGAGTCAGTTTTCCATAGGTCACAAGTAACGGTTTTTCGTAGTTTTTTGGCTTTTCCACATTCACGCTCATGATTTACTCTCATCTTCCATACAGGACAGAAGCTTATTAATTGTCAATCAACCCTTATGTGCCCAAATATCCAAAGCTAAAGCATTTTGCCTTGTAATTTCATCTTTGATCAAACAATTAGCGGGGTCAATATTTACTTTCAAAAACCCGTTGCTCTCGTCACGATCTAAGCTCCGATCTCCGATTTTCGACGCCATACAAATTCTATTTACCAACACTTTGTTAAATTTGTGGCCTAAATGCTGACGAGTGTTTCTATTTATGATTTTGTCCCCTATTTTATTCTTCAAGACCTGTCGTAGAAGGAATTTTGACAGCCCTTGATCGACTTTTTGCTTGTAAGGTAAACGGCAGCAAAATCGCACTAAATCCATATCAAAATAGGGGTCCAGCGTTTCAATGCCGTAGTCACAAGCAACCCTATTATATCGCTCCCTGCCTACGACGTTGAAAGTGTGTTGAATTTTCATCCAAGACTCAACCACAGGATTGGCGGAAGGTTCACTCGTTCTATGAGAGTAAAAACGCTCCAAACGATCTGATAGGTTTCCTTGTTCAGCAAGTTCACTGCTGATGCTATATTTTCGAATTATCTTCATTGCTCGAACTTTGATCAAAGTCTTTCTAAAAGCGGAGCTTGGGTTTGAGGGGAGAGTATCGGCCACAAGAGCAGTTAAATATTGCCCTAGAGCACTGCTCTGACGATTTCTCACTCCAGCTTTTCTCGTTTCCTGCAAAACCTTCCACGCTGTGAGCGGTTGCCCGCGTTTGAGATAATGCCTGGCGGGATTCCCGGGAAGAAACAATGCGTCGCCTCCAACGCCATCTAGCACTGCGTTCACTCCATCGAGGGATGCTTTCTTGTAAATGGCTCTAATCATGGTCATGTGAAAATCGAAGGGCTCTCGCAGCTCATATGCGTCTTCGAACAATCCAGGAATTTCTTCGAAAGCGGATTTAACATCAATGAACGTTGCATCAATATTCGTGATCCGATTTGCTTCCATGACATAATTTGTTTCGATGCAGTCTGGATTCGAACTATCAATTGCCGAGTAAGTTTTCAGCGCAGAGCCCGCATTTTCGTGCATCTGCCTCGCGGCCTCGTGAACGACGGAACTAGAATCCAATCCTCCACTCAACATGGCACCAATCTTAGTTTGACCGCGCAATTTTGATTTAACCGACTTTTGGAACAGTGATATGAATGCTTCTGTGTATTCGCGTGGGTCACGGAAGTTTAACAGTTCATCTTGTGGCGGCGCAAACCACCGTTTTAGTTTCGCATTTTCAACATTCACTTTAAGAAAATGACCTGGAGGAACCCGAAAGACGTTTTTGTAAAAGGTGGATTCTAGATCTGCTCCTTCTAAGATTTCGACTTGAAAATCTAGCAACCTTTCGATGTTAATCTCAAAGAGTTCCGGTGAGAACTCAAAGATCGATCGCGCATCAGATGAAAAGATGAAATGAGAATTCGATTGGTGATAAGCAATCGAACGCATGCCCAAAGGATCTCTTGCTACAAACACCTCACCTTTGGCTCGGTCATATATCGCAAATGCATAATCTCCTTGAATTCGGTGTAGGCAGCTCTCTCCCCACTTCTTGTAGGCTGCCAAAATTATGGCGTCATCGGTGCAATTTTTGTGAAAAGGGACTGGGAAACCAAAAGAACCAATCATTTCCTCGCGGTTATCAAGGCGTGCATCTGCCACAATTATGAAATCATGATTATGAAATTTGGGTCGCCCTTGCTCCGTCCTCGTTTCCGCTCTTAGGTTTCCAGATAAATTTCCTCGAAAATCAATTTTATCATTCTGATATCGAAGGAATTTGTTGGGTGCGCGTTTCGAAAGGGATCGCTCAACTTGATCCAGCTTCTCTCCACATGGTTGCCCTACATCAAACCCAAAGCATCCGCATATCCAAGCCATTAAGGTTGTCGACTCATAAGCTGAAACCTTTGAAGGTGGTGAACTCGTTTGGAGAAGTGTCGCGATCGTTAGTGGGTTTCCCATTCACTTCGATCCAAGCGTGTGCTGAAAATTCTGCTTTGCAATCAACACCAATTTTCAGGCTGGCTGTGACCCCGCGAGAAGTGAGCATGGATTGCAACACTAACGAGCGCAGGAGACATTGGTTATCTCCAAACATCTTGAATACGGTGCCTCGGACAATTTTATCTAAACTTGTGATGTCAGCAGTTATTAGATCGGCATTTTGACTTGTCGCTCCCAACGAGCCGAACAGCATAAACACTTTCATTCGGGACATTCGCATAGCGGCTCGATGAGAGCAGAAAAGTGTTATGCGTAGAATAGGTGCTTTCATGCCTGCTTCAGCTATCTGGAGCCAGATCAGAAATCTATTCAGATCGATATTCATCACAACTGATCCTTCTCATCAATGTTTGGCTGAGCTGCAATAGGTGCGCATTTTTAAAAGAAACCACCTAAATATCTATATAGGCTCGGGTTTGACGTCCATGAGTTTCCCATCTTTCAGGATAAACCTGCGATCTAATCTGCTCAAAACTTCATTTCTGTGACTGATTATTAGAACAGCAAAGGTTTCACGTCTTCTAAATATTGCATCCAAAACAAGTTTTTGGTCGCGTCCTTCCAAAGCACTGGAAAACTCGTCCAAGACCATGAACTGTTTATCTGACAATAGGGCCCTGGCAATGGCAATCCGTTGTCGTTGCCCGCCTGATAATGCTTGACCATGTCCTAATATTTGACTGTCCAGACCTTCAGGACGTTGTTCCACAATTTCATCGAGGCGAAGTTCCCTGAATACGCTCATGATTTCTTCATCGCTTATAGGAGTGCTGCCCAAGAGCAAATTTTCTCGCAGTGTTCCTCCAAAAACGAGTTCTGATTGATCAACGTATGCGACTTTGCATCTTAGGCGATACATCTCCGATTCATGAATTGGATTACCGTTCAGACTGACTGTTCCTGAATTTGGGGAAAGCAAACCGATTAGGATGTTACACAAAGTGGTTTTGCCCGCACCAGAAAGTCCAGAGATTCCGACTGCTTCCCCTTTCTTTATGTTTATGGAGACGCCGTCCAATATGGGTTGTCCGTCCCTGTAGCCAAACTTCAGTCCTTCAGCGTTGATGGTATGGAGAGGCTCTTCGGGTTTAAAATGATCCTCAGAACTTACTTCTCTATTTTTCAGAAGGTCCTCGACCAGGTTATCGAATTCCTCGAAATATGGTGTCGTCGTGACCAATCTTCGCAGGCTAGATTGAAACATATTAGCTCGAGGCATTGCGCGCGCCAAGATCGCAAGTAGGATCAATATCCTGATGGATTCCATTTCCATCTGATGAGCCCAGAACAAAAATCCAGCCATTAACAGAGCCAAAGTATATTTATATCCAGCAATGAATTTTTGGTTCAGGTTCCAACTGCTATAGATTTTATCGCTATGCTCGACAGCTGCATTTCGAAGGTTGTTGGATAGCGCGCCATTGGTGTCAGTCAATTTGACAATTTTTAGCGTTGAAACGATTTGTTCCAAACGGTGAAGATATTGTTTTTGGCTCTTTATCAGCACTTCGATGTTCACCTTTAATCGATGATCTAATCGAAGAAATACGCTTCCCAGCACAAAGAGTGCAATCAGGACGGCTGTTGCGAAATATGGCTCAATTTGAAAGAGGAAACAGAAAGCAACAAAAGTGACGATTCCCGAAACTAATAGACGCATAATTAGGTCGTTTGTATCGGCCATAATTTGCGGTAGTTCCGTGTATGCATATCTAAGCTTACTTACTTCTTGCCTGGCTACAAATTCCCAGCGCGCTGATTGCATTGCTTGAAGTAGTTCAATCCGTGTTTCCTGCAAATAAATGGCTGCGTGTTTTGCGACTTCTCGTTTGGAGAGATACTCCGTTATCTGTTGAACTCCCACTATGATCAAGAAAACGACGAGCAATCCGGGAATGCCGATTGTCCCATTGAAATAGGAGCCAATGTTCGCAAATATTTCCAATGATGACTGGGGTTCGGAAAACTGTCCGAAAACGCTGGTCAACAAGATCAATGCCACACCTTCGGTGGCACCAATTACAGCAAGTGATACGGATATAGCTGCGGATCGAATATATCCAATCCGTCTTACGGTCTCGAGAATGGTTTTGTGGATTCCGTACACTTAAGTAGTCCAACTGGGTTAGATGGCATTGGCAATGAGGAGATTATTCAATATCGGGATTCGTACTTCAAACACTTCATACACTTGCGAATATCTAGTGTCCCGATTTTTTAAAATAGAGATGAGAAGCACCCATCTCGATTTGAAGATCATCGATCTTTTTTCCCCGATTAGTAGGGCAGGGTCACCTCTCGGTCACCGTCCCCAAAATCAACCAAGTCTCACGAAACTTTACGAAATCGCACGATACAATCAACCAGCAGGTCGAAATTTAGACCTGCAATCAGTTCTCGTTTGATTGAATTTTGGTTGGTTTTGCCGAAGTTCCGAACAAAGTAATTTCTACCATGGCATGCAAGAGGTCAGCGGTTCGGTTCCGCTTAGCTCCACCATTTGTTCCCACATCGAGATTGGAAGCATTTTGGCGACAGGCTCTTGCTTACGTTCGCTCGATATTTCCGCTTCGGATGGGCAGGCCGAATTCTTCAAAGCAAACTTGCGCGAGTTGCGCGATGCCTTCGCGTATGCTGTGGACTGATGGATGGCCGAAGCATATCCGCATGCGGTGTTTGTTTGCAGCACCGTCAACGGTCCATTGTGAACCGGGATTGATCTCAACGCCTTTCTGAAGTGCCAGGTGGAACAAGCGGTCTGTATCTATTGTATCGGGTAGGGTGACCCATAGATAAATACCACCAACTGGCTTTTCATATTCAGCAATCGCACCAAAATGTTCATCGAGCGAAGAACATAGGACATTGGCCTTTTCTTCCAACATGGGCATCAGGCCAGAGACGTGAGCGTCGAATTTATCTGGCAGAAACTCAGCCAATACCATTTGTTCCAACGCACCACTTCCGGCATCAGTTTTCAGTGGAAGAATGTGACCCATTAACGGCCATGGGGCGACCAGATAACCCACCCGTAAAGCGGGAGCGATAGATTTGGAAAATGTGCCGCAGTAAACCACGCGGTTGTCATCATCCAGAGCATGAATGGCTGGTGGTCGTTCGCCTGAAAATGCGAGATCAGCATAGCAATCATCTTCGAAAATTGGCACATCGTATTGCTTTGACAGTGCGAGCATTTCTTTGCGGCGTTCAACGGGCATGATGCTGCCTGTTGGATTTTGAATGGTCGGAATTGTAAATATGTATTTCGGCTTGCGGCCCTGCGCTTGAAGATTGGATAGGCTTTGTTCGAGCGCATCCATACGCATACCGTTTTCGTCAAGCGGGATGCCAATATATTCAACGCCAAGAGCATCAAGTTTTGTCAGCGTACCTGCATAATTGGCAGCCTCAACCAAAACCACATCACCCTTATTCAGCAGCGCTTTGTTGATCAGGTCCATCGCTTGAAGCGATCCGCTGGTCATGAGAATTTCGTCAGGAGAAACTGTCATACCAGCGCGACGTTCTAGATAATCAGCAATGGTTTCTCGCAGGGGCAGATAGCCCTGTGGACCGCTGTCCATCCCATATTTGCCCAAAGCATGGCCGTGAGTGCGAATGACATTGCCCACAGCTTCTGCAAGTGCATCTGCAGGAACTGTTGGCTCATCTATGTTTCCACCAACGAAGTGATGAGGGGGATAGCCTGCGAAAGGTTTTGCAGCAAAGGATGCCGCGTCGGACAGAACGGAACTGAATTCAAAAGTGGGCATTTAAAACAATCGATGGGTGGTCAATTGCTCATAGCTTGCCACCCAAACCTGTGAGCGCCAACCCACAAATGATTCAAAGCGTCATGACTTCTTCTGCCAGCGGCTGTCGACCAATAGGGTGCTTCCAATTGAACGACGCAACGCCGATCTATTGGTTTACAACAAAACTCGTGCCCGATGAGGTGCGGTATTTGTTGGGGCCCATCTTGGTATACGTGTTGCACTGGGTGCCTTTAGCAGGGCCAGAATCGAACGTGCTGCAAATCTGGTTGCCTTTGCCACGCACCCATTTACCTTTGTAGTCGCCGATAAATGACTTAGCCGTCAGGTCGCCATTTTTTTCAAATCGCAAATTCACTTTCACACCAAAACTGCGTGTCGTGATGGGCTTGCCAACCATTGTGTCAACAACCTGATCTTGGGTGAGTTCCTCGGCGGTTGCAGCAGGTGCAACAACAATTTGAGTAGCAAGGATAGCAGTGATGATTTTCGAAATTCGGGTCATAAATATTCCTATGGAGACAATCTTAATTCGATCATTGTCGGTGTATTACGCTAGGTAAAGTTGATTAATGGCAATTGCATGGCAATTGAAGATTCTGAATGCAATTCAGTCTGCGACAAACCGGATCACGTTAGGCCAATGATAAATCTTGAACCAATTGGGGAATTTTCTTCTTCAATTTAAAAAAGCCTCTGTTTGCATGGGGCCAGCACAATTGATCATAAGATCTGGACACTTGGATCAGATTGATGCCCGATTTGAGCAAGTGCGGGATGGCGACTTGCAATTGTTCTTGAACCGGGCCCACTGGCGCACGCGCGGTTACAATTGTTTTAAGATCGTTATCATCTGCCCATTTGAGAAGTGCAGAGGTCCAATCGTCATCGCTTTCATCGCTGTCGCATTCAAAATGATCTGTAGCGCGTGCCAAAGCATCTTCCATGCCTGCTGCTGCAAAGCTCAAAGCATGTTGTCCTACTTTGAACGATGAGCGTCTTTCTGTGGCCAAGAGGCCCAAAATTGAAGCGGGCCTACCCTTCAGCGGGAGACTTTCCACATTCATATCTTCTTCCGTAATCAAAAGACCGTAACGCTCTTCGTTTTGAACACCGTTGAACCAATTGATCGGCACGCTTTCAAACTCTTCTTCTTCCCACAAGGGCAGGGCGTCACTGACCAGCCCACTTGGTTGAAATCGTCCATTGGTGAACCGTTCGATATTGTCCGCCCGCGCCAGATAGTGTTTGCCTTTTGTGTGCAACCCTCCAACCCAACGCCACGACAGCGTGTTGGACGCGGGGTCACCGTCCATCAAATGGCGATAGAAGAAATCAGCGCCCAATTGCCATGGAAGCCGCAAAGTGAAGATCCAAATACTGGCAAACCACATACGTGCATGATTGTGCAGATAGCCTGTGTCGATTAGCTCTCGCGCCCAGAAATCGAAACAATCGATGCCTGTT
>CALHHQ010000367.1 GCA_938030645.1 uncultured Rhizobiaceae group bacterium | reverse complement strand
AGTCCCGCGCAAGTGGCTTATGCGTGGGTATTTTCAAAAAATTATGTGACGTCGCCAATTGTGGGATCGACCAAACTGCATCAATTGGAAGAAGCCATTTCCGCCCTTGATGTGAAACTCACGGCTGGTCAGATAAAACGTCTCGAAGCGCCTTACAAACCCCGTGCTGTCATGGGGCATAAATGACTATGTTTTGACCTGCGCTTTGCGGCCAGCGATGACGACGAAAAGCACTGCTAAAGCGTAGCCAAAGGTTTCCCAAGTGACGGTTTCACCCAAAACGAGCGCGGCAATCCCAAGGGTCAGGAAAGTTTGCAGCAGTTGTAGCTGACCTACCCGAGAAATGCCGCCCAGTTTCAGGCCCGTGTTCCAAGCGAAAAAGCCAAGAAACATGGAGCCTAGGCTTACATATAAAAAAGCTGCGTTCTGATTTAATGGCGCTGAAGCGAATTTTGGTTCCCAAAGCCAAATGGAACCCAGAATTGAGAGAGGTGCGCAAATTATCAGCGCCCAACAAATCACCTCCCAGCCGGGCATGTGATGGCTCAATTTTCCCGAAAATACATAGCCTGCGGATGCCGACAGCCCAGCGAGCAACAACCAGAAGTCGCCCGCTTCAAAACCAAAGCCACCGTCGCGAAACGTGAATGCGAAAATAATGGCAGCACCAATTACGCTCCAAAACCAAAACAACAATGAAGGTCTCTCTTTTGCAAATAGAACGGCGAAGACTGTTGTGGTGAGCGGTAAAATGCCGAGGACGACGCCGCCGTGGGATGAAGGAACAGTTGTCATCGCCAAAGCAACGAAACCGGGAAACCCAAATACCAAAGTGACGCCAATGAACAAAAGCGCCTTGAAGTGTTGTTTCGGGAATGGTTTTCGCATCAGCAAAATGGTGACCAAAGCCGCCACAGCAGCGACTGCCGCACGCCCAAATGTCAAAAACCAAGCGTCAAAACCCGCAACAGCGACGCGGGTTGCCGGTAGGGTGCCGCTAAATATCGTGACCCCGGCTATGCCAAAAAGCAGTCCCAATAACGCATTATTTCGAACCTGTTGATCACGTTCCACTTTGAAATCCGATCAAAGAGCCAAGACATAGAACCGCTGTCATATTGAGGTGAGGAAGACGAGGCAAATAGTTTTATGAAATCATTCTCACCTGAGCGAGTTATGCTATAAAACACGAATATGTCGATTTGGTCCGATCTTAGCGAATATATTACCAGTTTGGTTGCAGGCACTTACACGTCTGTGGTCGAGGGTGTGCGGACATTCGTGAGTGGCGATGAAGAGACTCGCCGCCGCGTTGCATTTTCCGTGGCTATCATTGCCTTGTCCGCTAAAATGGCCAAGGCCGACGGTATTGTGACACCAGACGAAGTGTCCGCGTTCCAAGAGTTTTTTCATGTTCCCGAAGAAGAACTGACAAATGTCTCTCGCCTGTACAATCTCGCAAAGCAAGATGTTGCTGGGTTTGACACTTACGCACGGCAAGTGAAGCGGTTGTTTCCCGGCGATGATCCATCTGATGATGATATTCTGAAAGATGTGTTGGATGCTTTGTTTCACATTGCGAAAGCTGATGGTGTGGTGCACGAAAATGAAGCTTTGTTCTTGGAAGAGATCGCCATTTTGTTCGGATTTAGCGAACAAGAGTTTGCCCGCATACAATTGCGCCATGTAACGCCAGAAGGTGAAAACCCTTATGCAGTGCTGGAAGCTGACCCAACGTGGCCGTTCGATAAATTGAAGCGCCACTATCGCCAGCGTGTGTTGGACAGCCATCCAGACCGTTTGATCGCGCGCGGCGTTCCAGCTGAATTTGTGTCGATAGCCAATGACCGCCTGGCTTCTTTGAATGCTGCGTGGGATATAATTGAAGCCAGTCACCGTCAGACCAAGCCCTCTAGGGCAGTGACTTCATGAGTTTTGAACCTGACTCTTCCTGTGTGGGGCAGACGCAGGCTGCCGTAAACTTTGGTGAGCGGCGTGGCGTTGAAAAGCCAGATATTCTATTGTTGCACTACACCGGCATGAATGATGGCGATAGTGCTTTGAAATGGCTGTGTTGTGAAGAAAGCGGTGTCTCCTGTCATTACTTCGTTGAAGAAGATGGACGTGTGCTTCAACTCGTGCCCGAAGAAAAACGAGCCCACCATGCTGGGGCGGGTCGTTGGGAGACTTCTGATGATATCAATTCGCGGTCAATTGGGATTGAAATTGTCAATGCAGGGCATCCAGGTGGGTTGCCTGATTTCCCCAAAGTTCAAATGGAAGCCGTTGCTCGTTTGTCGAAAGACATTATCAAACGGTATGAAATTTTGCCTCATCATGTTTTAGCCCATTCTGATATTGCACCTGGTCGCAAGGAAGACCCAGGGGAGAATTTTGACTGGGCCTATTTGGCGCAACAAAATGTAGGTCTGTGGGTCGCACCCAGTCCTATATCATCGGGTGCGTTTTTTCAGCAGGGTGACACTGGGCAGCCGGTTGAAGCGTTGCAATCAATGTTATCGCTGTACGGTTACGGTTTAGAGATCAGCGGTCAATTCGAACGTCAAACCAAAATTGTCGTTGAGGCGTTTCAGCGACATTTTCGTCAAGAGAAGGTCGATGGTGTTGCTGATTTTTCAACAATCGACACATTGCATCGACTCTTGCGCAAAAAGACAGCCAAATTTTAGAAAACAGCATTTTTGTTGCAGTTTGTAACAGATTGTGACCAGAGACGCTCGCCGCAGCACAATTTCGTCAAATTTGTCCTATTGTTGCCACGTTAATCATTGGTGTAGGTTGTTTCGCAAGGGAAGGCTGGATTTTGATTGTATTCAGCTATTGTCTCAAAGGTTCTTTTTATGAGTAAATTCAATTCTGGACTGGTCGCATTGTGCGCGACTGTTTTTCTGGCTGGTTGTCAGACCTCTCAAATTCAAAGCAATACGAGCAGTTTTGCCAGCACAGGCGTAACAAACGCGCCGGTCAAGAAGCGTGTTGAAGCTCCTGTAATTAAGAATGAGGCTGCTTCCTCAATCGTCAAGCCAGAAGACAGCAAGAAAAAAACAGAGTCCGCCGGTTTGCCGCCCAATGAGGCTGGTAATTTTCTCGTCAAACGACCCGGTGGGCAGAACATCGCGAAACCTTCTGCGAAAAAGACAACGAAAAAGGTTTCAAAGGCTAAATCGAAAAGCCGTTCGGGATCTAAAAAAGTCGCCCGCGTCCGTGTTGGCAAAGGGCCAAGCTTCAAAGGTCGTCGCGGCCGTTATTCTGGCATGATTGCAAAACACGCGCGCGCTGCCGGTGTTCCAGTTCGATTGGCTTTGGCAGTGGTCGAAGTTGAATCTGGCTTCCGCCCGAATGCACGAGGTCGTGCCGGCGAAATCGGAATGATGCAAATTATGCCGCGGACTGCTCGGTTTATCGGTTACAAAGGCCGTTTGAAGAACCTCTACAATCCAAATACCAATCTCCGTTACGGCATGAAGTATTTGGCAAAGGCTTATCGCCTCGGTGGTAAAACAACCTGTGGTGCGATTTTGAAGTATAATGCTGGGCATGGCGCAAAGCGCATGAACCCCATCAGCCGCGAATATTGCCGCCGCGTGGCGCGGATTATGCGCCGCGGCTGATACTCGTTGAACAGCAATTGAGAATTGAAAGCTCGTTCGCTTAGTTGCCAACGGGCTTTTTCTTTGACCTCTAGTGTGTTTCAGAGCAAAAGAACCTGTCAGCTGGCTGGACGGCCGCTCCGCACAATGCCGAAAGGTGGTGTAGAGAGGAAAGTCCGGGCTCCATGGAAATACGGTGCCGGGTAACGCCCGGCGGGGGCGACCCTAGGGAAAGTGCAACAGAAAGAATACCGCCTCTCTTTTGAGGTAAGGGTGAAAAGGTGGGGTAAGAGCCCACCGCATGTGCGGCAACGCAAATGGCACGGTAAACCCCACCGGGAGCAAGACCGAATAGGGACACCATGTTTCGCGCAAGCGGAACCAGTCTGTTTCCAGACGGGAGTGTTCGGGTTGGTCGCAACGAGGTGTGCAGCAATGCAGGCCCCAGAAGAATGGTCGTCGTTCCAATGATCTTGCGGTCATTGGAAATACAGAACCCGGCTTACAGGCCAGCTGACTTTTTCGCTTTCAAAAGCGTTTTGTAAACGAACCCTTAACGTTCTCTATTCATGTTCGGTTAACCGGTCGTGGGGTGATTTGCGCCTTGCGTCCAATACGTTTTGAAGCTGCACATGAAGTGCCAATTTTGGGGGCTGTGAGCTGTGTCGAGTGCCGTTGCATTGAGACAAGCATCGAATTTCGGTGTTGTCAGGCGTCGGTGGGTGTCGCACTCGTCCAGTCGTTTGTGGAGAGAGAATGCAAGACGGTCTGTCAGCCCGTCGGTCATTCCTAACGCATTGAAGGAAGTCTTGGATCTGATGTCTTCGACGACAACTCCACAAAATGATGTGCCACATATTCCTGTTATGTTGCCGGAGGTTTTGCGCGCGATGAATCTCAATGAGGGCGAAGTTGCAATTGACGCAACTTTTGGCGCTGGCGGTTACAGCCGAGCATTGCTGCACACTGGCGCGCAGGTTGTGGCGATTGATCGTGATCCAACAGCCATTGCTGCGGGACAAGAAATCGTTGATGAATTTGAGGGCCGTTTGACTTTATCGCATGGCTGTTTTTCTGATCTTGATCGGCTCGCCATTGAAGCCGGGCATTCGCAAGTTGATGCTGTCGTAGCTGATATTGGTGTGTCTTCCATGCAGATCGATCAAGCGGACCGCGGGTTCTCGTTTCAAAAAGATGGTCCGCTTGATATGCGGATGGAAATGACTGGTCCGACTGCGGCTGATGTGGTGAACACTTTTGAACGTCCAGACCTGACTAGAATTATTGGTATTTTGGGTGATGAACGGCAGGCCTCTCGTATCTCAGCGGAGATCGTTGAGCGTCGCGCAAAAACACCATTTGAAACAACGCTGCAATTGGCCAAATGCGTTGAAGATGTTTTGGGTCGCAAAGCAAAAGATCGCATTCACCCCGCGACACGCACATTCCAGGCGCTACGCATATTCGTCAATCGTGAACTCGATGAATTGGCAGAAGCATTGTTGGCCTCTGAACGGATTTTAAAACCCGGAGGCCGTTTGGTTGTTGTGACATTTCATTCTCTGGAAGATCGACTGGTGAAACGTTTCTTGCAAGACCGCAGTGAAGTCAGCGGCGGCAGTCGTCACTTGCCACAGGTGGACACCAAAGATCTGACTTTCAAACAGATCAAGCGTGGTGCCGTTTCTGCATCAAAAGAAGAGGCCGCAATAAACCCACGTTCACGGTCTGCAAAACTGCGCAGTGCAATTAGAACCGAGTGCGCCATTGGCGAGATTGATCGGTCTGTTTTTGGGTTGCCACGCCTTGCTGAACTCGCAACTGGAGGCAAACGATGATCCGTATTGTCGATACAGTTTTGGTAGTTGCCGCGATCAGCGGTGCAATCTGGACATACCAAATCAAACATGAGGCTGATCAATCAGCCAAACGAATTGCAAGCCTGCATTCACAGATAAAAGCACAGAACCGCAAAATTGCTTTGTTGGAAGCAGATTGGGCTATTGATATATCTCCAAACCGTCTGGAAAAAGTCGCAGAAAAATTCAAAGAACAATTGGGCTTGCGGGCATTGGCCTCGAGCCAGATTGTCGAATTGTCCGAACTTCCTGGATTTCGTGTGGACCGTGATGCGCCGACTGAAGAGATTTATGCCAACGAGAATGACGACATCGTAACCGGTGGTATTGATGCGATTATCGAACGGGAGAGCGGAAACTGATGCAAAATGCACTCACATCACTGCGCCGTTTGACAAAAGGTTTGTTAAAGCCGGCTGCCCCTTCCGGCGATCTCGTATCGCAAACTCGCGACCGCATTGTTGTCGTGATTTCTGGCGTTGCGATGATGTTCCTGATTATCGAAGGTCGCCTGATCTATTTGGCAGCCAATGCAGAACAAAGCCCAATTGCACGCAACAAATCTAACATTGCATTGACTGCTGCTCGACCAAGGATTTTGGATCGCAATGGTCAGACAATGGCACTTGATATTCAAGTCCAATCGTTGTTTGCCGAACCACGTGAAATTGAAAACCCTGATGAGACTTATGAAGCTCTGACGACTGTTTTGCCTGAACTTAACTTCGACAAAACCATGCGTCGTTTGAAAAGTGGACAAGGGTTTGTTTGGATCAAACGTGAGATCACACCACGCCAACAGGCGGATATTTTGGCGCTTGGACTTCCGGGAATTGGTTTTCGTGGTGAAAGCAAACGATATTACCCAGGTGGTGAAACGGCCTCTCATATTCTGGGCCTTACCAATATAGACAGTCAGGGCATTGCAGGCGTTGAAAAACACCTAGACGATACATGGCTGAAAGATCTCCACAATTCTGGCTTTGATGTGAAGCAAGAGTTGGCTCCTGTGAAGCTCTCTATCGATTTGCGTGTGCAGCATTTTGTGCGTGAAGCACTGAGCGAAGCGATGACCAAATACCGTGCCATTGGGGCAGCTGGTGTTGTGCTGGATGTACATACAGGCGAAATCGTCGCCATGTCATCGCTGCCAGATTACAATCCAAACACGCTCAACAAAAAACTGCGCAAAGATCAGTTGAACCGTATGTCGGGCGGAGCCTATGAGATGGGCTCTACGTTCAAAATGTTCACGACTGCGATGGCTCTTGATTCTGGCAAGGTTAGCATCAACAGTCGATTTGATGCGCGCAAACCTTTGAAAATTGGTCGGTTTCGCATCAACGATTTTCACGGCAAAAAACGCATCTTGAGTGTTCCGGAGGTGTTCATTTATTCGTCAAACATCGGCACGGCAAAAATGGCTGATGT
>CALHHQ010000366.1 GCA_938030645.1 uncultured Rhizobiaceae group bacterium | reverse complement strand
AAAGCTGGCACCTTTGATCCCAGATGACAGAATTATCGTAGGTGAATCGGGTTTGTTTACTCCAAATGATCTGACCCGCATGTCGAACATTGACGTAAATACATTCCTCATTGGCGAAAGCCTGATGCGCCAAGATGATGTTCAAATGGCGACTTCGGCATTGTTGCAGAAGCCCGAAGCCGTTGGCGCTTAGTGATGGGTGAAAAACTAACTCATTTAGATGACAGTGGCGCAGCACATATGGTCGATGTGGGCGGTAAAGATCTCACGGAGCGGGTTGCTGTTGCCCAAAGTTCAGTTTCTATGAAACGCGAAACTCTTGACCTAGTTTTGTCTGGCAATTCCAAAAAAGGGGATGTGCTGGCGACTGCACGTATTGCTGGCATAATGGCTGCCAAAAAGACCCATGACCTTATTCCGCTCTGCCACCCTTTGGCGCTGACAAAGGTGACTGTTGATATCATTGCCGATGAAAACTTGCCGGGATTGCGAATTGAAACTTTGGCGAAGGTTGTTGGCAATACAGGTGTAGAGATGGAAGCTTTGACGGCAGCCTCTGTTGCTGCATTGACGATTTACGATATGGCTAAAGCGGTGGACCGTGGCATGACCATTGGCCCAACTCAGTTGATGCAAAAGTCTGGTGGTAAATCTGGTGAGTGGTTTGCTGACGGTGGCTCATGAGCAATCTTCTCACTGTTGATGAAGCTCTAAACCGCATATTGAGCGCAGCTGAACGTTCACAGCACGAGACTGTTTCACTTTCCGATGCCTTTGGTCGTGTTCTGTTCGAGGATCTTGTTGCCAAACGAACACAACCTCCCTTCCCTGCATCTGCCATGGATGGATACGCTGTTCAGGCCGTAGACATTGAAAATGCCCCAAGCCGATTAAAGCTCATCGGAGAATCTGCTGCAGGTCACGGATTCAAAGGTTCTGTATCCAAAGGCGAAGCGGTTCGTATTTTCACCGGTGCTCCGGTTCCGGAGGGGGCGGATACGATAGCCATTCAGGAAAATGTTGAGGCCGATAGAGAGCATATCGTCGTTCAACAAAGCGAGCCCAGTGGACGGTTTGTGCGACCAGCAGGACTGGACTTTCGCAAAGGCGATGTGGGTTTGCGCGCTAACACGCGATTAGGGTCTGCAGAAATATCTCTCGCAGCATCCATGAACCACTCTGCAGTGCCTGTTTATCAAAAACCTCGTGTGGCTGTGATTTCTTCTGGCGATGAATTGATTGAACCTGGCGGCACACTTGAGCAAGACCAAATTATCTCTTCAAACAGTTATGGCGTGCTTGGAATTGTTGAAACTGCGGGCGGCAACCCCGTCGATCTAGGCATTGCTAAAGATTCGCTCGAAGCCCTGAACACCAAAATTGAGCAAGCCAAGAACTGCGATATTGTTGTGACTTTGGGTGGCGCTTCAGTTGGCGACCATGATTTGGTTCAGCAGGCCCTCAAAGATGCTGGCGTGCAAATGAACTTTTGGTCACTGGCCATGAAACCGGGCAAACCCGTCATGTTTGGGACACTGCGTAGAGGTGAGCGGGTTCAAATCTATCTTGGTTTGCCAGGCAACCCTGTTTCAAGCTTGGTCTGTGCGATGGTTTTTGTGGCTCCTCTCATTCAAAAGATGTTGGGTCTCCCAACTGATTTGGATTTCAAAAATGCCATTTTTGCCTGTGACATGCCCGCCAGTGGCCCTCGACAAGAATATATGCGGGCATCCTTAGAAACCAAAGATGGCAATCTCCACGCTATGCCATTTACCAATCAAGACAGTTCGATCCTGTCCAACCTCGTTAAGGCCGATTGTTTGGTTGTACGCCCGGCCAACGCTGAACCAGCCCATACTGGCGAAACGTGCGAGATTTTGCTGCTTTAGAGCGATATTTGCGAATAAAAAGAGAATACTTGCAGAACACATTAGGAACATGTAAGGATGTTCCTGTTTTGTATCGCTTGTAACAAGCGGCCCGCATTTCGGTTTGAAGGATGAAACTCATGTTGACACGTAAACAGCACGATTTGCTGATGTTTATTCATACGCGCTTGCAAGAAGTGGGTGTGCCCCCGTCTTTCGACGAAATGAAAGATGCTTTGGATTTGAAGTCCAAATCAGGCATCCACCGTCTGATTACAGCTTTGGAAGAGCGTGGTTTTATTCGTCGTTTGCCCAATAGAGCACGTGCTTTGGAAGTGTTAAAACTGCCCGAATCTGTTTCTGCTGCGGAGGCAAGTGAGACCGAACAACAGGTTACCCCTTCATTTAAGGCATCAGCTCATGTGCAAGCGCCTGTTCAAGCCGCCAATGATGATATGCCTGAAATTGCTTCCGTTCCTGTAATGGGGCGCATTGCAGCAGGTACGCCGATATCCGCTATTCAAGATCACACACACTCAATCGCAGTGTCGCCAGAAATGTTGGGCGGCGGTGAACATTACGCTTTGGAAGTTAAAGGCGATTCCATGATTGAAGCCGGTATTCTCGACGGCGACACTGTGTTGATTAAAAAATCGAACACATGTGACCTCGGTGATATTGTTGTGGCTTTGGTGGATGATGAAGAAGCCACGTTGAAGCGGTTCCGTCGCGAAGGCTCAAATATTGCACTTGAAGCAGCAAATCCAGCTTATGAAACCCGAGTTTTGGGTGCTGAGCGTGTGAATGTACAGGGTAAACTTGTGGGTTTAGTTCGTTCATATCATTAATTTTTATGAATTGACCATGGTCGATTATTTCTAACAAACGCTGTTTTGACGACGATAGCGTTTTGATCATTGTCGGTGTTGGGTGCGAGATAGATTGCATGAGAACCGAGCGCTTTCAGCCGATTGCTTTCGATAACGAGTGGTCGCATTGATCCATCGAGAAACGTACAAGCGTTTTGAACTGTGAACGGGATCACCAATATATCGGACTGCCGACAGTCTCTTTGCAGTTGCGCCGTTGATTT
>CALHHQ010000365.1 GCA_938030645.1 uncultured Rhizobiaceae group bacterium | reverse complement strand
CAGACATAATTGTTCCGTTCAGTCGCCCACCGCCACTGATGATCCACTGTTTCGGCATTGCTGGCATGAGTTCGGTAGAACGGATTATCGATTGAGCTGTTACGCGCGCTAAAGACCGCGCACCATCACTCAGTTCGGCATCGCTTGGATCCAGCGGTTTGAAATCGTTTCGATCAAGAGACTTCGGTCCACTACGCTGGAAGAATTCTGATTTCATGTATTGATCGACAATTGGCGCAAGAACCGTCCCTTCAGAAGCGATCTTACCACCCTGATCATATGGAATTCCTGCTTTGGCTTGCACCCATTGATCCAGCAAAGCATTTCCCGGCCCTGTATCGAAGGCCAACAGTACACCATCCGCGCCGACATATGTGATGTTGGAAATACCACCGATATTCACAAACACGACTGGCAATTGCGCATTAATCTTGGAGGCCAATGATTGGTGATAGATTGGAACAAGAGGCGCTCCCTGCCCGCCAACGGTCATGTCTTTGGCCCGCATGTCATAGATCACGTCAACGCCGATTGAATTTGCCAAGGCTTGGCCATCACCAAGCTGAACTGTGATACTCTGTTCAGGACGATGCAATACGGTCTGACCATGAAATCCAACGGCACGAATTGTGCTGCGGTCAATATCGTGTTTCTGGAAGAATGCCTCACAAGCTTGCGCATGAAGGTCAGTCACCAGTTGCTCAACATCCTTTAATCCGTTTGGTCTTGCACTGCGTTCCGAAATGCCTTCCGCATCCTTCAAACAATCCTCGATTTTCCGACGGACAGATGCAGGATAATCAATCGCCAGACTTGGCCCAAAATCCACGAAAGATTGGCCATCCGTTTTGATCATGGCCACATCGATGCCATCCATCGAAGTGCCGCTCATAAGGCCTATGGCATTTACGATCATTGCAGGGTCTTTCCATTGCACGATTTAGGGCGTGAAATTTTTATTCTAATCTTGTAAGTGTCCGCCAAACACATTCTGGAACTTCTCATATCATGTCCGCATTCAAATCGGCATTCCTGAACACGCTTTCTGAACGAGGCTTCATTCATCAGATTTCTGACGAATCTGGTCTTGATGATCTTTTATCTAAGGAAGTTGTGACTGCCTATATTGGTTTTGACCCAACAGGGCCGAGTTTGCATGTTGGGCACATGACCCAGATCATGTTGCTGTATTGGTTTCAGCAAACGGGCCACCGTCCCATTGCCCTTATGGGTGGCGGCACGACGATGGTTGGTGACCCGTCTGGTAAAGATGAATCCCGCCAGTTGCTGACCGTTGATCAGATTGAAGACAACAAAACCAAGATCAAAGTCGGCTTTTCATCGTTTTTGAACTTCAACGATGACCCCAATGGCGCGATCATGGCGGACAATGCAGATTGGTTGCTGAAACTAAACTATATCGAATTTCTGCGAGACTACGGCAAGCATTTGTCGGTCAACGCAATGTTGGCCCGCGATTCCGTGAAGAACCGTTTGGATCGTGAACAACACCTTTCGTTTCTCGAATTCAACTACATGTGTCTTCAGGCATACGATTACGTTGAGCTCAGTCGTCGTTATGATTGCCGTTTGCAGATGGGTGGATCTGACCAATGGGGCAATATTGTTTCAGGTGTTGATCTTGGTCGTCGTTCGGGTGCGGAACAACTCTATGCATTGACCACCCCACTGCTTGCCACAGCTTCCGGTGCCAAGATGGGGAAGACAGCCAACGGCGCTGTTTGGCTTGATCCAACTATGTTGCCTGTGTTCGATTTCTGGCAATATTGGCGCAACACCGAAGATGCTGATGTGGGCAAATTCTTGCGCTTGTTTACAACCCTGCCCTTGGATGAAATTGCAAAACTGGAAGCACTGGAAGGTGCAGAGTTGAACGAATCCAAGAAGATTTTGGCGACACAAGCGACGACTTTGGTGCACGGACAACAACGAGCGCTTGAAGCCGAAGAAACTGCACGCAAGACGTTTGAAGAAGGCGCGTTGGCTTCCAACCTACCGACAGTCGAAGTCAACAAATCTGACTTGGAAGGTGGTATGGGTATTCTGCAATTGTTGGTCGCTTCTGGCTTTGCGAAATCAAACGGCGAAGCGCGTCGTCATATCAAAGGCGGAGCAGTTCGTTGGAACGACACCGTGGTCTCGGATGAAACCTTGTCGATCAGCCTAGCTGATATGAAAGATGGCGATGACAAATTGTCATTCGGCAAGAAAAAGCACGTCCTTATTCAACCCAAATAGAAGTGCTCAGAACTTAAACAGCTTCCGGAATACACCGGGAGCCACAATGGACAATGGATTCACACGAATTTGCGGATTGTTGTAAGCACCCCGCAATTGAAATGTAATGCCCAAGAGTCCGCTTGTTTTGCCATTGCCGAAGGCCAGTCCAAGCAATGGGATTTTCGATACAAACGTATTTAAGCCACGTCCTGGCAAGAACGTTCCCGTAATTTTCATACGGTTGTTTCTGTCATAAACAGTGCCCTCAAAGGCTGCACTGGCATCACCACCTAATAGACGCCCTCGCGTGATTTGCAAGCTACCGGGACGTTTCACAATTTCCGCGAGCAAGCTGTCGACCTTGGCGTTTTTTGTGGGCACAGTTTTTAGAAATGAGCGGACTTGATCTCGATCCAATCCTGCCACGTTCTTTGACGGCGCTTTTAACAATGCAGCCAAACGCGGTTCGTTCAAAAGCTTGAAGTTTGATGCGGTAATTCTACCCCGGGAAAGACCTTTGCTATCAGTATTCAACTGAGCGCTCATGGTTCCGCCCGACAGTTTGGAATATATGTCGAGAAATGCGAGCACTGATCCAGCATTGTTGGTCTTAATTTTGGTTTGAACGCGTCCGTCAACAGGAGCAAGAGAGAACACTGTAGAGGCATCACCCGCGGCAACCGCTTTCAAATTCGCGCGGCTTACGGAACTCCCGCGCTGAGCGAGATCAATGGATACACCTGACAATATCTGACCATTGAATCCCAACAACCGTCTTACCTTGCCTTTGACGTTCACGCGCAAACCCTTGCCAGTGGAAGCACGATTGTTGTTCAGCGCCGACTTGATAATGGATCGACCATCATAAGAACGTGCATTGACGGCGACATCAAAACCCGACTTGGTCCGAGCTATTTGAACATCCAAATCATCCGTTTTGTTCAGTTTTATGTTCTTGAGGTTTGCAGAACGAAGCCCTGACTTGTCTGCGACCAAACTACCACCCGCCGAAAACCCTCTTCCTCTCAGACGAATGTCTTTCAAAGTTGTCGTCCCGTTTCTATCAAACATCGAAAAAGTTGCAGTGGCGGAAACGCCTTTCCCTTTGCTCCAACCAATCCACGGAAACGACAGTTTTGCTCTTTTCAAATCGACTGTGATGGATGTGCCGCCATTGCGCTGGGAACCTATCGATACCGCGATGGGACCAGAGATAACTTCGCCAGTTTCAATGCCAAGTTTTTTGCGCGCCTTATCATCCAATTGCATGGTCACAGAGTTTTTTGCTGCACTGCCATCCAAGGGCTGGACAAGAGCGATATCCGCCTGAACACCATCAATCTTCGCGTTGCCTTTGACGTCTGCAACCTTGGACTTTGAACTCAGCGCAACCTTCACGTTCGCTGCTGAAATCGAGCGCCCGGCAATTTTGCTACGAGAACTGCCGTTTTTGACAGTGGTTTTTACGGACCACGATTTGGTTTCAATGCGATTGTTGGGACGTAAAACCAAATTTGTGCTGACTGATGCAGCAATTGAACCTGAAATATTGGATGGCTCTAAGCCCGATATTGTTTTCACATTGAGCGGTTTGCGAGCAGTCAAAACAGCCATGGACGAGGCCGACGATGAAAGGTCTAGCGACAAAACAGCTGGCAACGGCTTTTGAGTATAATCAGGAACTGAGAACTTTCCCTTTTGTACTTTGACATCCGGATAGCCCGTAAGTTTTGCAATGCCACTAGTGACGAAAACGTTTGTCTCAACGCCTCGATATTTTATTTCACCATTTGCGTTTAACAGTCTGGGAAGATCGCCGGCAGTTTTGACACTCACACCTGACAGTTTCAGCGATGCACTG
>CALHHQ010000364.1 GCA_938030645.1 uncultured Rhizobiaceae group bacterium | reverse complement strand
AAGAAATTGAAATTCTTGATTTCGCTATGGGGACCCACAATCGCATTATGATCGAGAACATTGTAAGCGTAATGTCCTGCCCATTCGCTTGTTACCTTTATGGCTTCAAACTGGGGAATGCGTGTCGCCAGAACAGGCCACACATGCTGCTCCCAGAGGCTCTGATCCATCGCAAAATCATCGTATTCAACTGCCGGGTCGATGTCAGCATGACCACCACACTGATATGTTCCGCCGCCATTTTCGCGCACATGCACGCCCGATGGATCAATGGTTAAAGGAAGGTCCTGATCCAAAGGCTGTTCTGCAGAGAATATCCAAGAAAAGCGTTTGCGGGGTTCGACTGGAATATCAATTCCCGCCATGTTTGCAGTCCGCGCTGCACGCGGACCAGATGCATTGACGACTTGTCCGCAGGAAATGACTTCACCAGATTTCAACGTCACGCTTTCAATACGTGAACCTTGTGCGTTCTTTGTCATCGCAACCACTTCGTTGGAAATGTATTCCACACCCTTTTCTTGCGCTGAGCGACGCCACCAATCGAATACTGCGCTTCCGTCCCAGTAACCCTCATCTACCAAATTGATGCTGCCGAGTTTGATGTCGTCCACATTGTAGAATGGGTAGTCCTGTTTTATCTCTGCCGGGGTCAAGAGTTTGGTTGCAGCACCAGCAGCCAATTGGACTTTTTGATTGTCACGCAATACGTCAGCAAACGTCTCATTGTCAGCCAAATACATATAGCCAAAACTGCGTATGCCCAGTTCAGGCACACGCTCATCTCCACCCATATATGTGCGAATATTTTTCACAAAATCCGCGGCAAACTGCGAGATTTCAATGTTCAACTGGTTGGAGAATTGTTGGCGCATGCATGAGTTCGTATGTGCGGTTGAAGAAAACTCATATGTGGGATCTTTCTCAACCACCAAAACACGCCCGTCGAAATCAGGATTGTTGGACAGAAACCAGGCGAGAGATGATCCCATAATTGCGCCGCCGATGATCACGATATCATAGGTCGAGTTCTCTGGTGTGCTGTTCAAAATATTTCCGTCCACAATTTGGTTTTTGGGGCCACACGGGCGCGCCAAATCAGATCAATCGTGGGATCAGTCAATCACAATTTCTGCCAACTTCAAGTCTTTAAATGAAAAACGGCTGGCTTCACAAATGCAAAACCAACCGAAGATTCTCAATTATATGTGCCGAGTTCTTATGCAGCAGCGGTTTGCGGATTATCCGTTGAGGCTGCTTTTTTCTTTCCAAGGAACAAAGCTGCAATTGCGATAAGCAACCCTACCCCAATAATAATCATGCCCAGAACAGGTCGATAGTAAATCCACGCTGTACCGATGATCACAGTGGAGATAATGGCCGTTAGTGCCAGAGCGGCCAATCCAGTTGCAAAGCGGAACACATTGCCGATGAATGGGATCACATCGCCCAACACCCCAGCTATAGAAAAGATCATTTTGAAACCTACGAACATCGCCATAAATCCGGCTGCGCGTATGATCCATGTGAAAGTTGTGTTGCTGCTGAGCGCCGCATCAAACATAGTTTTTGCATCTGCATTGCCGGATTGAACCATGAAGATTGAACGATCGTTGCTCGTTTTGTAACTTTTTAGCTCGCCAGAATTATAGGCGCCGATCGCACTCACTTTGGTGGGCGATGTGTATGAAAAGCTAATACGGGTGTCACCAATGCTCGGGCCCGCACCATAGCCAGAGATCATAATTGTGTTGCCTTGCATGACAACTTTCTTGCCAATACCGAGTTGTTCTTTCACCTCTTGGCGATTGGCTTCAGTCAAATCCAGCGGCTCAGATTTTCCAAGACTGCTCAATCTTGCACCATCGATTTTTACAGAACCTACACTTGCTGAACCAATGTTTGCAGAACCACGTTCGATCAGCATAGGTGGATTTTCGTGTCCATCAGGTTGTTTGAAACGTGAAGAGTCGATTGCAGAATTGGACCACTCTTTTGAGTATGAATAGGTGGTCACAGTCTCTTCACCACCACCGAGCTTCTTTCTCGTTTCAGATTTGGAGGTTTGTTTCCATTGATACATCTCAACAGATCTAACCAATTTTACGGCACCTGCCGGAGCTGAAATCGAATTGAATTTTTGGTCGGACACACGGTCAGTGATCTTTAGATCTCCAGCAAAGTGAATGAGCTTTCCTTCCAAATCTGTCCCAACCGATTGCGGATCAACAGTTTGAACAATGCCAGCGCCCTCTTCTAACGAATTTGCCGTTTTAACCGCCCTGCCCTCATTCCAGAACAAGGCAATACAAGCGCCAATAACCAAGGCGATGCCAAACAAAATTCCTGACAATGCGCTTTTGATACGGGCAAACCACGACTTAGATGTGGTTTCTGTAAATTGATCGTTCATCTCACTCTCCTGTTTTGGACATTTGTCCGCTGACCCCAATCAGCTCAAAACAGGTACAATGATTATTGGAACGATAAAGTGCGTTTTGTCACGGCCCAAGAAACAGGTAATCGCACCAAAGGGCTTCTTGAAAAGACTTTCTTCCGGTTAGAGGTCCGAGGCAGTGTTGTTGAGCGGCAATTCTACTGTGAATGTGGCGCCAACACTTTCAATGCCATCAGCATCAATAGATCCATTGTGTCGATCTACGATTTTGCGACATGTTGCCAGACCAATTCCTGTACCCTCATACTCCATGCGACCATGAAGTCTTTGGAAGATCGCAAAGATCTGATCTTTGAAACGGTTGTCAAATCCTATGCCGTTGTCCTTCAACTGTAGCTTCAACACATCAATTTCGAGACCGTTTACAGCTTTCCGACTGACAACTTCTCCTGTGATTTTCACAATGGGGGATACATCCGCTTTTGCAAACTTCAAGGAATTGCTGATCAAGTTTTGAAACAGCTGTCTCATTTGTGTTGCATCTGCATCAATCATAGGCAATTCGTCGACTTTGATTTCAGCATTGGTCTCTTCCAAATGCAGTTGCATATCGTCGGTGACCCCGACCAAAACTTGGTTTAGATCGATTTTTTGGAACTCCTTAGCATTCGATGTGACGCGGGAAAAACTCAGGAGGTCGTTAATCAACTGACGCATTCTGCCAGCTGCATTTTGAATACGATCCAGATACAGTTTGCCATCATCTGATAAATCATCATTGCATTTTGTGGTTAGGCGATCACTGAACGCTTCGATTTTCCGAAGTGGCTCTTGCAAATCATGGGATGCAACATAGGCGAAGTTTTGAAGCTCTGAATTTGAATTTTCAAGCTTCTGATTGTTGTGTTGCAGCTTCGCTTGGAGATTTTGCTCAGCAGTGATGTCCAGGAACAGAACCATTGAGCCTTGATCACCCATAGGAGCATGGCGCACCTGAATTGTTCTGCCGTCGCTGAGCTTGTAGTGATTGAGGCTGGGCGTGTCAGACCCTTTGCTATTCTCGTAACCTTGCGCGGATACTTCATTGTAATCTTTTGCAAATATTTCGAGTTCAATGGCTTTTTCCTTCAACTCATCGCGTGTCACACCCGGCTGTAAAAACTCGTCTGGGAATGCAAACATTTGGCGGTAGAGTCTGTTGTGTCTCACCATTTTGTTGTCAGCATCGAACATGATCAGGCCGGCAAACATGTTTTCGATAGCGTTATCGAGTTGCTTTGCGCCGCGCACAACAGACTCGGCTGCCTCATGAGCTTGTTTCTCTTGTCTTTTGAAATCCGAAACATCAGATTGGACGAATACGGTGCTGCCATCTTCTAACAATTGGCCAGAAAACCGCACCCAACGGCCATCTTTCAAGCGGTCGACATTTGGCTCCTTGGGATTTTTCAGTTCTTGAACTGCAAAATCGACAAACTCTTGCTCGGTCTGTTTGCCTAAATCCACTTCACCACTGCGAAAAACAGCGCGAATAATATCTTCGTGTTTGGCCCCCACATAAAGTTCATCCGCCACATGCGGCGCCAAATCTCGATAACGTTGATTGACAGCAACAAGCACGCCTTGGGGATCGAAAATAGCGAAGCCATCTGGCAGGTTTTCCAGTGCATTCTTCAGTCTTCGACGACCCACCATCAATGTCTTTTTTCGAGGTGACGATCTCTGATCTGCTGATGTTTTTATGATCATGTTTTGGCTGGTTGTTTCCACCAAAAGCCCGGATGGTTTGAAAAAACGTTCAACGTAAATATTGTCGCCAGCAGCGCTTTCAGTATCAAAGCGATCCGATCCGAGTTTTTCCAATCGCGTAATATCTGTTTCCACAATTGAAGCTATTTCTTCTTGAAGATAACCATCAATCAAAAGGCTGGTGCCAATAATTCTCTCCAAAGGCGTGCCAGGCAATGCGCGCTCCGAAGACAAGCCTCGAAGATCACGATACGCAGGATTAGAAGACAGCAGTCGGTATTGAGAATCGAATACTGCGATTCCGATCTCGGACTCAGTCATCAACGAAGTGATTTGATGCGCCTGTTCAATATCTGTTCGTGCAGGTAATTGAACTGGATTGTGATCTGTTAACATGATTGCCTCGCTGGTTGAGGCAGCAAGCTAACAATATTGTCTGAACAAAGCCTTGATTGACACCGCGTGCGCTGACCGCGACTTAGGCCTCATCGACTATCGGGTTGCGAAGAAGCCCGACCTTTTCGATTTCCACTTCCACCGTATCTCCATTCTTCATCCAAAGGGGTGGTTTGCGAGCGTGACCTACCCCTGATGGAGTGCCCATTAGAACAATGTCTCCTGGCTCAAGGGTCAGACCTTCCGTGATGTAGACAAGTGTTTCTACAACTGGGAACATCATCATGTCCGTGTTGCTGGACTGTACTGTCTCGCCGTTCAAGCGGCATGCAATGTCCAATCCTTTTGCACCATCGGGCAACTCATCTGCTGTTACAAAATCGGGACCCAAAGGTCCGGTGCCATCAAAATTCTTACCCATCGTCCACTGGATTGTATGACGTTGGTACTCACGCACTGATCCATCGTTGCAGCAAGTGTAACCCGCAACTGCATCAAGCGCGTTTTCAGCGGTTAGATGTCGCGACTTCTTGCCAACGATGAGAGCAAGTTCAGCTTCGAAGTCGAGCGTCTCCGACTTTTTTGGTCGTATGAGCGGTTCATTGTGCGCAATCATGGATGTGATGCTGCGCATAAAGATGGTCGGGAAAGGTTGTTTTTCAAAAATGCCTTCGTTCACATGTTCCATGTAATTCAAACCAAGGCAGAGAATTTTCCCTGGCGCGCTGATCGGAATTTCAAATTCAAGGTCGGCGTAATTAAGGTGAGAATCTGCAGTTGCGCGTTCAGCAATTTTCGCCAGACTGTCCAATTCACCGTTGCCTATAACCGTTTGGATATCGCGCGGAGCCTCTGGATCTATAGCCGATAAATCAATCACTTTATCGCCTGATACCACACCAATTCGGGTGCCATCAGAACCTTTAAAACTCACCAAACGCATCGTTCATTTCCCATTACCTTAAAGCTGAACAACCCTAGCTTTCAGAAGAATGGCAAACAAGAAAAAACGATATATTTTGCATAAATCGAAAAATGTCTACATAATTTTGAGGCGTATTTGCGGGAGGAAACAAATGACACAGTTTAGAAAAACACCATTCTTTTTGGGTTTGGCTATCGCCGGAGCAGCTCTATCCAATGAAAATTCGGTCCAAGCTGCGCCTTGTATGAAAATCACATTGACGGGCACTCAAGGAGGACCACCAGTTTTCAAGGGCCAAGCGGGTGCAGGAACATTGGTTCAATATGGTGATGACTCCAATAAATGCGGTGCGGTCAAATTGCAGTTCGATGCAGG
>CALHHQ010000363.1 GCA_938030645.1 uncultured Rhizobiaceae group bacterium | reverse complement strand
ATGCGAATTCTCTTCTTGGGCGACATGGTGGGCAAAACCGGGCGCACTGCGGTCTATGAACAATTGCCAAAACTGCGCAAAACATTGAACACTGACTTTGTGATCGTTAACGGTGAAAACGCGGCCTCAGGCTTTGGCATCACTAAGAAAATTCTCCACGAAACCCTCGAAGCTGGCGCGGACGTCGTCACAAGCGGCAATCATGCATTTGATCAAAAGGAAACTTTGGGCTGGGCGTCCCAAGAGGAAGCATTCTTGCGTCCTGCCAATTTTCCAAAGGGTACAGCCGGACGGGGCAGCAACTTGATTGAGGCTCAAAATGGCGCACGTGTTTTGGTTTCCAACATTATGGGTCGCGTGTTCATGCATCCGGATTTGGACGACCCATTTCAAGCTGCAGAACGGGAACTCGCCGCCTGTCCCTTGGGTGAAGGTGCCGATGCCGTGGTTATTGATTTCCATGCAGAAGCCACAAGCGAAGCCCAATGCTTTGGCCATTTCGTCGATGGACGGGTGAGCCTTGTGGTTGGAACACACACCCATGTGCCTACGGCTGACCATCAAATTTTATCGGGCGGCACCGCGTATATGTCGGATGCCGGAATGTGTGGCGACTACGATTCTTCTCTTGGAATGGACAAGGAAGAACCCCTCAATCGATTCCTCACAAAAGTATCAAAGACACGCATGGAGCCCGCAACTGGCGAGGCAACGGTATGTGGCGTCCTCGTTGTCACAGATGACCAAACAGGCCTAGCCTCAGCAATAGAACCTGTTCGAACAGGCGGTCGTCTGAGCCAAATGATGCCGACGATCTAGCGCTGGACTTCTAGAGTTACAGAAACGTTCGCTCAACAAACCAGTAGGCACCGATGGCTGCGATGATGAGTGACGCCGGAATGGCAATTCTGCTACGATACCAATCCCGTTTCATGGCCCACCCAACGGCAAGCCAAGCGAGCAAAATAACTGTCAGTTGACCCAATTCGACGCCAACGTTGAACGAAATAAGGCCCAAGACAAAATCTGATCTTGGAATACCGATTTCGGTCAATATTCCAGCGAACCCCAAGCCGTGCAACAAGCCGAAAGCAAAAACGATAACTGGCCGCCATGCGTGAAGCCTGTTTGTCATTATGTTTTCAATGGCTACATAGACAATTGAAAGAGCAATTAACGGCTCAACAATCGATGGTGAAATATTCACAACACCATAAAGGCCAAGTGCCAATGTCACTGAATGGGCCAATGTGAATGCTGTCACTTGCCACAACAATGGACCCAAACGAATAGACAGCAAAAACAGACCCAAAACAAAAAGGATGTGGTCAAGACCTTTAGGAAGAATATGGGTGTACCCAATTTTCATATAGTCCCAAGCAGCAGCAATCCACGAACGCGGTTCAGCAACACCTACTTTGAAAGGTTCGCTGACAGCGCCTGCTGCAAAAAATTGCGCTTGCACTTCTTGGTTCGGACGCTCCACCCGTAAAACGCTGGTTCCGAACTCGGAAGGGAAACTCCATGTAAATGTATCGCTGCCCGCTGGCACCTGTCCAACCAATTGAAAGCTGGATTCTCGTGCTTGCTCCACATTTCCCACATCGGGAACAATGGATTTTTCCAACTTCAACTTTGGTACGCTATCTCCAAACTTCAAACCAAGCTTTGAAATAAATTCCGGCGCGAATTCATTCAGCCGCTTTGTAAGTTCCTCCGAAGAGAGGTTTCGCAGATCTTTGTACAAATCAGCGTTTGGCGCGTCATCGGTATCCTCATGTTCAGGACCGATTTTGGCCAACATTGCTTCAATGTTAGCTGCAACTTGCAGAACAATTGAACGATCTTCTTCGAATTTCAGCGTTGCAATGGACGGTGTGATCTCATGCGACTTGGCAGCGGAAATACTTAAAATCAGTGCAGCAAAAAAACCAATGAGCACTTTCAGCCGTATCATTATTCAGTCCAGTCTGTTGAGTTCGTCGCTTGTCTGGGCAACATATGAAACACAAATGAAAACAGCAACGTGACAAAGACACATTGCGGTGCAACTTTTTCACTCCAACAGTGAAAAATCTTTGGAAGGACACAGAATTGCGAATTTTCACTCTATTAATGAGTTTCGTTCTCGTATTTGCAACATACGCCTCCGCCCATGAGTACTATCTTTTGCCGAAAGACTTTACGCCGCCAGCCGGCGCTTCTGTTGGCGTGGAACATCGTTTGGGTCAAAAATTCAATGGCAACCAAATGCCATGGGTCACACCTTGGAATGTTCGATCAGAAATTTGGCAAGATGGAAAATCGAAGTCAGCCAAAGGCATTGATGGCGATCGGCCTGCATTGAAAGTATCACCCGACCAAAACAAGATCGCTACAGTCATCCACCAAAGCAACGTAGACTTTCTGACCTTCTCCACTTGGGAAAAATTCGTCAGTTATACAAACAAAGAAGGCTTGGCTCATGCACAGCAGGCGAGCAATGATGGCATAAAACCAAAGGAAGGTCTCAAGGAAGCTTACGCACGCTATGCAAAGACATTAATCACCCCCGCTGGTTCATCAGAAGGTATCGACGCTCCCACAGGATTACAGATCGAGTTGATCGCATTGAAAAACCCTATGAGCCTTTCAGCGACGGAGACAATGCCTGTTCAACTGCTTTACGATGGCAAACCACTTGCTGGAGCCAACCTGAAAGTTTTCGTGGGCATAGACACGGAAGTGGCTCACCGCATCATCACGGACACCGAAGGCAAAGCCAACATTCCTGCTGAAGGTGAAGGACCCTATTTGTTGAACGCGATCCACATGACCGAACCTCAAGGAAAAGAAGCCAAGGCGAAGAATGCTCACTGGGAAAGTTTTTGGGCCTCTCTCACTTTCAAGCGTGCTAAATGATCAGAATATGTATCGCCGCATTGTTGTTGATTGCCGCCATTTGCTTCGGTCTTGGCATCACACTTCCCATTATCCATGTTGAAAAACTCTATTTCTTCAAAGACACTCCATCTCTGATTGATATCGTTTTGGATATGTGGACCGCGGGCAATTGGTTGATCGTCATTGCTGTTGTCGGATTTTCCATTCTCTTTCCATTTATGAAACTAGCCATTGTTTTCACAACAGCAATTGCGCCAGAAGCAAAACTTGCGCAATCACCAGTGACCCGTTTTGCGGGTACACTTTCTAAGTGGTCAATGATGGATGTTTTGTTGGTGGCAATCGTTATTTTTGCTGCCAAGACGTCCGGCCTTGCAAATGCTTTGGCGCAATCTGGTTTGTGGTTCTATGCAGCCAGCGCTATATCCGGCGCGATTGCAGCTGGGCTTTTGAAACGTGAAAGCAAAGGGGTTGCCGCACCCCAGCAAATGAACACTGTTAATTCTGAGATTGCTGAATAAGCCTGAAGTCCCAAACCTAAGAAGGCAGCTGACGACCTGGTTCAAAATTTTTCAATCGTGCCAAATGGGCTTCACGTTCTGACTTTGTTGCTCGACCGGTTTTGGCAGGTGTGTTGCCTTCATCTTCATAACGCAAAAGCTTGTTGCGCAACGTTCTGATAGAAATTCCAAGAATGTCTGAAGCCCAAGTGCGGTTTCCACCGCAACGTGCCAGAGTTTTCAGGATCAGCTCGCGCTCTACATCTTCAAGCTTGCGGCCCACATGGGGTTCTATATCGAATTGGGTGCGCACTTGTGATTGGTCCTGATGACTCATTGGTGAGGCTTTTCCCTGCAAAACGTGAGGTGTGATTTTTCGTACGCATCTTGAATGAAGCGCTTGATGACAATCTGCACCCTTATGGTAAACCGCCCGTTAAAGATCGCCAAAAAAGCACAAAAAACCGCGCCGCTAGAAGAACCAGCGAAGCGGTTTTGAAATACAATTTCCCCAATAAGTTCCCTCAGCCCAAGAAAGTGCTGCGCACGCAAAACGTGCTAAAGGAATTTAATGACGATATTGCTGAATTCGGGTTGTGCGAAGTCCGGCCAAGCCGTGATCATCGATCGAAGCCTGCCAGGAGAGAAACTCCTCAACAGTCAGCGTGTAACGCTGACAAGCTTCATCAAGACTAAGCAAGCCACCTCTTACGGCCGCAACAACTTCTGCCTTACGGCGGATAACCCAGCGACGGGTCGAAGTTGGCGGGAGATCCGCAATAGTTAGTGGACTGCCGTCCGGGCCGATTACATACTTCACCCGTGGGCGCATCTGTTCGGTCATATTACTCTCTACTCAATACTAAAAACTGTGTCTGACCAGACAGTTTGAAAATATGCCTTAAGCTTTAATATTTGTTGAAGGCACAATTAGCGTTTTGGTAGGGAATCAATCCCGCTTTGTAAGGGCGAAAGTTAAGAATGAGATTTCGGCGTTGGTTTCTTGCGTTTCAGCGGAGCCATTCCGCCTTTATTTGACTTTGGTTTTGCGGAAGTCTTGGGTGGTTTAGCATTGCGAGACG
>CALHHQ010000362.1 GCA_938030645.1 uncultured Rhizobiaceae group bacterium | reverse complement strand
CGATCAAGATATCCTCGAGCGCTTTTGACCAGTTTGTCCTGCGAGAAATTGAGATCGATGCCCCCGCAATAAGCTTTGCAAGATCTCCCCGCTCCACCAACCATCTTCCACAAAGGCTGTCCGGTTTGTTTGCCACGTATGTCCCATAGCGCAATGTCGAGAGCAGAAATTGCAAATGATGCGATGCCCCCGCGCGCAACATAATGCACATGCCACTGCATGGCATCGTAAAGCGCTTCAACGTGAGCACTGTCCTGACCAATTAGAAACGGAGTGAGATCGTGCTCGATCATGGCGAGTATCGCGGCACCGCCTTTGCCACCGGTATAGGTGTAACACGTACCTTCACTTCCATCTTCCAGTGAAATTGTTGCCGTTACCAATTCAAAGTGGGTATGGTCGCCGTGTTTTGCATCAACGAGAACTTCGGCCAACGGTATTCGAAAGAGCTTTGCAGAGACTGATGCAATTTTTGTCATTCGCGCCCCCTTTGCAGCAGAAAACAACACGATCAAACCTAGTTCGATCTTCCTAAACCCATGTTTTAACAAGCAGAACATATCACGGTCTCTTCCTTGTCAAGCGACCTCACAACGTCCTCGCAATTAAAACTAAGTCCATATGAGCCGGAAGGTTGTTTGTTCTAGTGTGTTGAAACGGTCACTGGAAAAATCAATGATTTTGCGTCATTCTGGAATGAATTAGAACTGATCAAAAAGTGCTTAGGCATGGTTAGAACTGAAAAATCCGATGGAAACCCAAGAGCAAATGATGCCTGAAGTGTTGTCCCATGAACAAATCCATTCCTATCGCGAGACTGGCTATTTGGTGCTCGAACGACACCTGCCGGATGAAGTACTGATCAATATCCGTGCTGAAATTTCACGGTTTGAAGATGAAGCTCGAGGCATGACTGCTTCAAATGATCGGCTGGATTTAGAGGAAAGCCATACCCCAAAAGATCCGCGACTGCGCCGTATCAAGCTGCCTCATCGGATCAGCGATGTCATGCGAGATCTGATGTATTCGGATCACATTTTGGCACCTGCGCGAGATTTAGCGGGTCCAAACCTGCGACTGCACACCAGCAAACTCAACATGAAATCTGCTGGCTATGGTGCTGCAGTAGAGTGGCATCAGGATTATGCGTTCTACCCTCACACCAATGATGACATTTTGGCAATCGGCGTGATTATTGATGACATGGAAAGTGAAAACGGTCCTTTAATGGTATATCCAGGCAGTCATAAAGGGCCTGTATATGATCATCATGTGGATGGAGTTTTTGCCGGAGGGTTCATCCCGGAAACCGTTGGGCTCAATTCTGCAGATGCCGTTGAACTAAAAGGGCCTGCAGGCTCTATCTCAATTCATCACGGTCGAATGGTTCATGGTTCGGCCTTGAACACATCAGATCGATCAAGGCGCATCCTCTTTTACGAATTGATGGCAGCAGACGCATTTCCAATTATGGGTTCTATGACGATGTGGAATGGAATTGAAGATTACAACGAGCGTATGTTGTGCGGCGAACCAACGCTCACGCCGCGCCTCAAAGACATTCCCATTCGGATTCCTCAACCGCAACCTGATGTACCAATTTCAATTTACGAAATTCAAAAAGGGTTGAAGTCACGAGCCTTCAAAACCATCGAGTAATCACGGTTTGGAATTCCTATTGGACCGGAACACAAGTTCGGATTTCTAGACAAAATTTCGAGAAGCTCTGTTTGGGCCTAGTTTCTTTTCGCCTAGAACTTCCCGATGATATTCAGGAACACGCCTTCGTCGTCGAATGTGAGGTCTGATACGTCATCGGAGAATTTTCCAAAGTTGTAGCCGACACCCACTTTGAGGTTGTTGCCAAAGTGACGGTACACGCCTGCGACTGCCCCATAATAGGTTGTATCGATTTCAGGTGTGTGGAGAACGCGGGCTTCTGCGAAGACATCCCAGTTTTTGATCACGTGATAATCTGCACGAATGACACCAAGATGGGCGGATGAATCGATAAAGTCATCGGCGTTGCGTGTTGTTGAGACCTGACCGATGCGGAAGCCGTATTTGGCACCAATGCTCAAATGCTGTGTTACATCATAGGTGATATCTGCCGACAGGATATGGCTGCGCTGTGCAGGGCCAAGAGTTGAACCTGAACTCGTCACCTGATCTGCACCCGGCAGATCGTAGAGGAATGTGTATTTGAACAGAGCGTTCACACGATCATTGTCGGTTGGGCGATAGGCATATCCAATGCTGCCTTTGACATAATCACCGTTCAGCAGGCTTGTTTGATCTGTATCGGAAATCGCCGCATCAATATTGCCGAGGAAGCGCCAGTTTTCATTGTGCTTGATGGAGACACCCGCACTCAACAAGAATGTGTTGCGGTCTTTTGCAGGGTCTGCGGAATCTTCAAACCGCGCTTCGCCTTTGAGGCGCCAGCTGGTGTGTTCTTCGTCCTTGTAGCCAACAGAAGCCGAGATCGCGACACGTTCGATGCTCTCACCATTTGGATCGCTCACATCGCCATATTCAACACCACCATCGATTGTCCATTTGGCAGTGGGTGTCAGTGTCACGCCATATGTGCTGGTGAGTGAACG
>CALHHQ010000361.1 GCA_938030645.1 uncultured Rhizobiaceae group bacterium | reverse complement strand
GCACGAACCAAAACTTGTGCGAACCGGGTCTGACAAACCCTATCGCGTGTACACACCGTTTTGGAAAAAATTCTGCGAAATGGGACCACCGCGACAACCGTATTCAGCGCCTCAATCAATCATGGCTTTCGCCAATTCGATAGCATCCGACAGTTTGGAACAATGGCAATTGCTTCCAACCAAACCAGACTGGTCAGCACCGATCAAAGAACAATGGACGCCAGGCGAACCGACAGCAATCCGGCGCGCCGAGACCTATATGAAGTCCGATTTGAGAGCTTACGATACGGCGCGCGACCTTCCTGGCCTTGATACAACGTCCAAACTTTCTCCGCATCTGCGGTTTGGTGAAATCAGTCCCTACTCGCTTTGGCTACAATGCCACGATCAGCGCCACACAGCTGATGGGAATGCTCGCGAGGTTTGGGCAAAGGAACTGGTTTGGCGCGAATTTTCGTACCATCTCCTGCAAGAGTGGCCACACTTGCGCAGTGAAAATTTCAATCCGAAATTTGACAACTTTCCATGGGGAGAAAACCAATCAGCGCTCAAAGCATGGCAAAAGGGTCAAACAGGTTATCCCATTGTCGATGCGGGTATGCGCCAACTCTGGCAAACCGGCTGGATGCACAATCGCGTGCGGATGATTGTCGGGTCGTTTCTCGTAAAACACCTGCTGATAGATTGGCGTGAAGGCGAAAAGTGGTTTTGGGACACGCTGGTTGATGGAGACCCGGCCGCCAACCCTGCCCAATGGCAATGGGTCGCGGGCACAGGCGCAGATGCGTCGCCCTATTTCCGCATTTTCAACCCCATTTTACAGGCTGAAAAATTCGACAAAGATGGAACTTATATCAAAAAATACGTACCCGAGCTCGCCAATCTGCCATCTCAATATCTGGCCGCACCTTGGGACGCCCCACTCAACGAATTGAAAAAGGCTGGGGTTTCACTCGGCGACACCTACCCAAAGCCGATTGTTGATCATAAACAAGCACGAGAAAGAGCTTTGGCTGCTTTGCAAGCCTCAAAAGAAATTGAAGAATAAGGCAAAGCGCCAAAGCACTGCTTGACCCATTGGCACACCCGTTGCGATACTGAAAAAAAGACTGTCATACGGATATTTGTGAAATCGCAATGCGTGTTTCCTCCGTAACTCAAGGCAGCATGGAGGAAGAAATAATGTCTGGCATTCGGGCGGAAACAATGGACAGTGAATTCATAGAATTGACCCAGAGCAATTTGTCGGACGCCGTCAAAGGCCTTCCGCGCAAGGTTGGCTTCGTCATGCGCGCGATCACCATGATGAAATTTGGTTCTTTGGAGATCACAATTCCAGGCGGCAAAACAATCAGCTACAAAGCGCCAGAACCTGGCCCTCACGGCACCGCAACATTGCACAACTGGGGCGTGATACGCCGCGTGGTTTCAAACGGATCGCTTGGCGTTGCTGAAAGCTACATTGAGGGCGAATGGGACAGTCCAGACGTGACGAACTTCCTCAGTCTTTTCCTTGCCAATGCTTACGGAAATGGGTCGGATCAATTTTTTAAAAGTAGTTCCATTCTAAATTTCTTCAACAAAATTAGCCACTGGTTCAATCGCAACACAAAAAACCAAGCTAAGAAAAACATCTCCGCCCACTACGATTTGGGCAATGCGTTTTACACCCAATGGCTTGATCCAAGCATGACCTATTCCAGCGCAATTTTTCGCGATGGAGCAAATTCTTTGGAAGAAGCGCAGGCTGCAAAATATCGCTCACTGGCTGAAATGACCGATATCCGGCCCGAACATCACGTGTTGGAAATCGGCTGTGGTTGGGGTGGTTTTGCCGAATATGTTGCTGGCACGATCGGCGCGAAAGTCACGTGTTTGACAATTTCCCAAGAGCAGTTCGATTTTGCCCGCGAAAGGATGGAACGTGCAGGATTGTCCGAAAAAGTGGAAATCAAATTTCAAGATTATCGCGATGAGACGGGCAAATATGATCGCATTGGCTCCATCGAAATGTTTGAAGCTGTAGGCGAAAGCTATTGGCCATCTTATTTCAGCCAGTTGAACAATTGCCTCAAGCCAGATGGTCGTGCAGGCCTGCAATATATTTCCATTTGCGAAGCAGACTTTGAGTCCTATCGAAACACGCCCGATTTCATTCAAAAATATATTTTCCCTGGCGGCATGCTGCCCACAGAAGCCTTGATGACCAAAATGGGCAATGAATATGGTTTGAAACAGATTTCGGATCGAGCGTTTGGGCACGACTATGCAGCAACGCTTGAAGAATGGCGCAAAACTTTCAATGCGAAGTGGTCAACCATCGCACCTTTGGGTTTCGACGAACGTTTCAAGCGCATGTGGAACTACTATTTTCACTATTGCGAAGCTGGCTTTTGGCAAGGTTCCATCGACGTGCATCAGATCGTGTATCAGAAGGTTTGAAACAATTTAATCCGCCCATCGTTGTTTCATCATGACTGAAAAGAATACTGAAACACCCCTTCCCCTAAAGCAGCTTGTATTTTACGCCCTGCCAGCGATTCCATTGGCGGCGCTTACACTGCCGCTTTATTCGTTCATTCCCATTTTTTATGCCGAAAGCCTTGGGCTTTCGCTCGCAGCTATGGGGTTTGTGCTGTTTCTGGTTCGTCTGTTTGATGCAGTGAACGATCCCATTCTCGGCTGGTTATGCGACAAATTTCGACCCGCGTTTGGCCGCAGACGCATGTGGTTCATCTGTTCAATTCCCTTACTCATGTTGGGCGTTTGGAAACTGTTCTGGCCACCTGCGGACGCCAGTGTGTTGTACGTTGGCGTTTGGACGCTGGTTCTGTCCATCGGCTACACCTGCGCAATACTGCCATTCACAGCATGGGGTGCCGAACTTCAAACGGGTTACGAAAATCGATCGCGCCTTGCTGGTGCCCGCGAAGGCCTGACGCTGGTTGGAACGCTGATCGCAATTACAGTGCCGTTTACACTTGGATGGGCAGACCCAACCGCACTCCACGGCTTTGCCTTGCTCGCAATCATCATCGTGATCGCATTGCCCATATTGGCGCTGGCCGCCGTGCGGTTTGTGCCTGAGCCTGTAGAACACACGAAACAAGCCGTGAGTGTGAAAGAAGGTCTCAAACACCTGAGAGCCAACAAGCCGTTCAAACGCTTGTTGAGTGCATTCTTCTTGAACGGATTTGCAAATTCCATCGCTGCAACACTGTTTCTGCTCTACACAAGCCAACGCCTTGGCCTTGAAGACCTGCGCGGTCCATTCATTTTCGTTTATTTCCTTTGCGGAATTCTGGGAGTGCCTATTTGGGGGTACGTGGCACGTAAAACCTCCAAACATCGCGCTTGGTGCTATGCCATGGTGTTTGCCATAATTGTCTTTCTCCCCGCTCCGTTTTTGCCGGAAGGGTCCGTATTTGCTTTCGGCACCATCTGCGTTTTGTCTGGCCTGGCTTTGGGTGCCGACATCACCCAACCCGCAGCTGT
>CALHHQ010000360.1 GCA_938030645.1 uncultured Rhizobiaceae group bacterium | reverse complement strand
CAGCCCGGCCCAGTTCATATTGATGTTCCAATTGATGTGGCAGAGAACATAAGCCATGAGACAGTGCGAGACCTCCCGCAACAAGGCTCCACGTCGATGCCTGCAGTGGGTGAAACATTGGCTGCAGCGATGGACGGATTTGCCCAAGCCAAAAACCCGATCATAATTGCAGGCGTCGATGCCGTTACCGAAAATACGTCGGTTGCGCTGACCAATTTCGCAGAGTCCCTGTCGATTCCAGTGATCACCACTTACAAAGGTAAAGGCCTTATTTCAGAGGATCATCCATTGTCTATGGGTGGGCACGGGCTTTCGCCGAAGGCAGATAAAATTCTGCTGCCCCTGATTTCCAAAAGCGATTTCATTTTGCTCGTTGGTTACGACCCAATCGAAATGCGCACAGGTTGGCGCAACATTTGGAATGATGACGCCACTGTTGTCGAAATCACACCAACATTGCGAACCCACGGAATGCACCGTGTGGACATCACATTGAACGGAGCCATTGAACCGGCCTTGTTGCAGCTTGCCCACGCCAGAACTGAGAAAAAATGCTGGTTAGAGGGTGAGCCAAACAAAACGCGCGCTGCACTTGCTGATGCCTTCGCCACACCAGATGCTTGGGGACCTGCACAAGTTTTCGATACGCTCAACACGTGTCTCCCAGAACAAACGGTTATCACCGCCGATTCAGGTGCTCACCGTATTTTGCTCTCACAAAAATGGCAGAGCAAACATCCCCATGCTTTCCTTCAATCCACCGCCTTGTGCACCATGGGCTGCGCCGTGCCTCTTGCCGCTGGTTACAAAATGGCCAAACCAGAAATCCCAGTTTGCGCATTTGTCGGCGATGCAGGTCTAGAAATGATGTTGGGTGAACTCGCAACAATTCGAGATATGAAGCAATCGCTTTTGATCTGCGTCTTGGTGGATGAAAGCTTGGCGCTCATAGAATTGAAACAACGCAACACACAGCGTAAAAACGTTGGTGTTGATTTCGAAGGCACAGACTTTGTTGCCGTTGCAAATGCGATGGGTGGTCACGGCGTTTGGATTGATGATGCTGAGGCTTTGAAACAGGCAGCCACATCAGGCTTGTCTCGTGATACTTTCACTTTGTTGGCGTGTCGTATTGACCGTCGGGCCTACGACGGAGCCTTTTAAAACGCATTCTAATTTTGAACGAATATCACAAGCCCAAACGCGGTTTTAAAAGCGCCATCATGGATGAGCCTGCAAAGGCAAAAATCCCCCAAAGCCAGCCGTGAAGACTGCCGGACACGATCCCACCCAGATAGGCTCCAATATTGCAGCCGTAAGCGAGCCTTGCGCCGTACCCCATGAGCAAGCCGCCAATTACGGCTGTCATCACTTCTTTCCAGCCGATGCGTAGAATTGGAGAGAATTTGCCTGCTAATGCGGCAGCTGCCATGGCGCCGAATATAACACCGAAGTTCATGATCGAAGTGGTGCTCGCAAAAACGCTGCGCCGGATAGAGCCGCCATTGCCCCAATAGGGCCAAGATGAAACATCCATCCCCATTATCGTTGCAAATTTCGCACCCCATAACGCGAAACCAGATGTGACGCCCCAGGGACGACCAAGTGTGAGAATGGTCGCAACACTGACGAACGCCAATGCCAAAATTCCCAATGTGTGAGACCATTGGCCCGACAAAACACTCACGGTTTCACGCGGATTTTCCAGCGCACCGTGAGCGGACGTTTCAATGCGGCGACTTACAAAATAAATCGCACCAGTGATGGCAAATATGAAAAAAATGGCCCCCAGCGCACCGAACTCTTTCACAAATGAAAACGCTTCGAGTTTTGGCAAGCCAAGCAGCCTCACCGGCTGCCACGTGCCCAACAAAGATCCCGCGATGAACGCCGCAAGCGTTATCAACATGCGCGTGCTTCCTCCACCAACAGTGAACAATGTACCAGAACCACAGCCGCCGCCCAGTTGCATTCCTGCACCAAATATAAAGGACCCAATCAATGCGGTGACACCAAACGGCAGCACCCATGCACCTGATCGCAGACCCCAACCTTCAATAGGGGGGCCATAGGCAATCAACGGAAAAGTGAGGCAGCAAGCCAAAGCCAACAAAAGCATTTGAGCGCGCAGCCCCTGCCCCCGCCGTTCGGTCACAATTCGCCGCCATGCAGCCGTGAAGCCAAAAGCCGCGTGATAAAGTGCAAATCCTGCAAACGTTCCGATCAACGTTGCGATCACATATCGCCACCCGCCGAAAGGAAAAGTGTACAGCGCAACCAAAACAACGCCTCCAATCGCTGCGAACAAAGGCACCAATGGCGGAACAACGGGAATTTGAGATCCAAGTTTTGAGGCAACAGAAGACATTATTTTTCACCACTCATCATGTTCGCGTGATTTAAGCCTGTTTGCCACATTTGTGCCACAGGTCGAGTAAAAAGAAAGCGAGCTTACTTCACGTAAATGTCACGAAACGTTAGTTGATCAAAACTGCGGTTAGATGTTGAAAAAGCTTGGAATAATGGATGTCGTTAGGACTCATATGAACTTTGCCCATGATATTTTTGGTTGCCCTGTAACAATCTCACCGTCTGGTGATTTGGAAGCTTGGAACAACGCGCAATTAGCTTTCTTGGCACACGCTGCGGTGACTCCAGAGCATCTTGGTAAAACACTCGCAAGCGATCCTGACTTTGCTCTGCCTATTATTTGCAAAGGCATATTTTCATTGCTTCTGGGCCGTCGTGAACTTTATTCCGTTGCCGTTGAAGCAGAGCGTGATGCCCGCAAAGCAGTGGCGCGTCGACCAATAACCTCGCGCGAAAAAGTTTTCCTTGATGCCCTTGCTGATTGGAATGCAGGGTCCATCAGTGCGGCCGGAGATCGCATTGATGCTTTGGTCATGGAAAATCCGCACGATGCACTCGCCATGAAGCTGGTTCAGGCGATCCGATTTGTACTCGGTGATGCCAACGGCATGCGAAGTTCCATTGAAAGCGTCATCCCTCACATTGGGACAGATCACGCCGCCTTCGGCTACGCCAAGGGCTGTCACTCATTCACGTTGGAAGAAACAGGCGAATACGCACTTGCTGAAAAAATTGGCCGCGAAGCCGTTCTTCATTCACCAGATGATGCTTGGGGTCTGCATGCTGTGGCTCATGTTTATGACATGACCAACAATACGGATGCAGGAATCGACTGGTTGCAAAACCGCACACAAGCATGGTCCCACTGCAACAACTTCCGTTACCATGTTTGGTGGCACATGGCTTTGATGCATTTGGACCGAAACGAAATAGACGCAGTTTACGCGCTCTACGATGATTACATCCGAGCCGACAAAACCGATGATTATCGCGATATTTCAAATGCGGCATCACTGTTGAGCAGACTTGAACTAGAAGGCCATGATGTTGGCAATCGCTGGGATGAACTCGCTGCCATCTCTGAAAACCGCACCGAAGATGGTTGTTTGGCTTTTGCCGATCTGCACTACATGTTGTCATTGATCGGCGGAGACAAGAAGGTTGCAGCCTCCAACTTGTTGGCCCGCATGCGCAAAGATGCCGCTGCTGAAGCCAACGAAATGGATGCAATCATGAAACATCCAGGATTGTCTGCTGCGGAAGGCCTTGAAGCATTTGGAGAAGGCAATTTCACAGCAGCGTTCCGCCATATGGCCGGCGCACGGGACGCGATGCAGACCGTTGGTGGCAGTCACGCCCAGCGCGATGTGTTCGAAAGACTGACCATTGAAGCTGCATTGCGTGGTGGATATTTCGATGCCGCTGAACGTTTTCTTCTGGCGCGCACACAAAGACGCGGAAACATTGAAGACCGCTTTGCCAGCTTGCGAATGCAAGAATTGGCCTCCCAGCGCAATTTGGCCAAAACCAACACTACCGATTTCACCGTTCCCGCAGAATAGTGAGCCGCATATTTTGAGAGCAAATTTTCCTTTTTAGATGTAAGCGTTCTGGGTCTTAAGTTTTCCAACGCAGATCGAGCAGAGTTTTGACGACCACACCACCCAATATTGCTGGGAAAACAGTGCGAGATCCACGGCTCGATTTTTTCCGCGGCATTGCAATGTTCATTATTTTCATTGCGCACACTCCCCGTGATTTTTGGGCCTTATGGATTCCAGCTCGGTTCGGATTTTCTGACGCCACTGAGACATTTGTTTTCTGCTCTGGAATGGCCCCTGCAATTGCTTTTGGCAGTGTGTTCGATAAACGCGGGTGGTTGATGGGTGCGGCCCGAATCGCCCACCGCGTATGGCAAGTCTATTGGGCTCATATTGGCCTATTCTTCGCAGTTCTGTTGCTTGTGACCTTGTTCGACAAGGCGGGTGACGCCTTGCTGCCGCTGAATGCAACGAAATTCTCTTATGTCGGTTCTTTGAACCTTGGTCATTTCTATTCAAAGACTGCGGATTTGGTCGTCGGCCTTTTCACACTCACTTACGTGCCGAACTATTTCGATATTCTGCCTATGTATTTAGTCATTCTAGCGATGATCCCATTGATCATGGCCGTGTCTCGCTTGTCGCCTTGGGCTGTTTTCGCAACGGTTTCAGCGATATGGCTTCTGGCCAATTTAGATGTGTTTCATTTTCCTGCAGAACCATGGTCGGCACGCAAATGGTTTTTCAATCCATTGGGATGGCAATTGGTTTTCTTCACAGGGTTTGCATTCATGCGCGGCTGGATCAAAGCCCCGCCCGTCAATGCAAAGCTGATATGGCTGTCTGTCGCGATCATCCTCATCAGCCTACCATTTGCATATTTCCGCATTCATGGCGCGCGCGTTGATGGTTTATTTTATTCGGCTGAATGGACGCCTTGGATTAAGGAGCAGCGCCAACTCCTCAAGCCGATGATTGATAAGTCCGATTTTGGACTCTTCAGGTATATCCATTTCCTCGCCACGGCTTACTTGGCTTGGGTGGCGGTTGGTCCAATGGGGTCTCGAATACGAAATTGGGGGCCGTTCCAATTCGTCGTCAATACAATTCGAAAGGTTGGACAGCAGTCGCTTGCTGTGTTCATCTCGTCACTGGTTGTTGCTCAGTTCATCGGCATGATATTCAGAGTATTTGGATCAGACTGGGCGACTGTTTTAATCGGAAATCTTGCTGGTTTCGCAATCCTTATAGCGGTTGCTCATCTGGTCGCTTGGTTCAAGTCTAACCCTTGGCGCAAACCAGCCACACAGCCGCCCCACTCTTCTGTTTCAAATTCGCAATCAGCACTCCAAAGCGCTTCTGCGCAGACGGTAAAATAGCATATGAGTCTCAATCGCAGATCTGTATTGGCAGCACTTGCATCCACCGGCCTTCTTCCGTTGGTGGGTGGAACTGCGTTTGCGGACAATATTGCGGCAGGCAAAATTAAGCTTGGTGAGACTGAAGCATTTTCCAAACAAGGGTTGATCGAATACGCGCGCCAAAAATCGTCAAAGCCTTACGTAGAATCAAACAAGATCCCGAAAGATTGGATTGATCTGACTTATGATCAATACAGGAGCATAAATTTCCGATCAGAATCTGCGCTTTGGAAAGACGAAGAGAAGCCGTTCGAAACAGAATTCTTTGCTCCAGGTTTGTACTTTCCTATCCCAATTAAAGTGTCTGTTGTTGAGGGTGATGTTTCTCAGCCTGTTCTGTTTTCCAAAGATGTGTTCAAATTTCAAAGCCTTGTTCCAGACCTGTCCGATGATCCATCACTTGGCTATTCTGGGTTCAGACTGCGCGCTGCAATCAACGACCCTGCTCGCAAAGACGAGTTCGTGGTCTTTCAAGGCGCCAGCTATTTCCGCGCTGTTGCAAAGGGGCAATTATATGGCTTATCCGCACGTGGGTTAGCTCTAAAGACAGGTGATGCAGCAGGCGAAGAATTTCCGAACTTTAAAGAATTCTGGATTGAGAAACCCAAAGACAAAGCCAACTCTATTTTGGTTCATGCGTTTATGGATTCACCCAGTGTAACCGGCATCTATTCGTTCATGATCACACCTGGCGAAAACACGGAAATGGAAGTGCAATGCACACTGTTCCCGCGCGAAGAACTTGATCATGTGGGCATTGCGGCCGAAACAAGCATGTTCTTATTCGACGAGACCGAGCGCAGCCGTTTTGATGACTTCCGACAAGCCGTCCACGACACAGATGGATTGCTGATCAAGAACGGTGCAGGCGAAACTCTGTGGCGCGCGCTTGCAAACCCAACCGCCCTACAGATCAGCAGCTTTGTAGATGAGAACCCACGCGGGTTCGGCCTGATGCAACGGCCTCGAAACTTTGAAGATTATTCCGATCTTGAAGCGAACTATCACAAACGCCCCGGCTTATGGGTTGTGCCCGGCGAAGACTGGGGCAAAGGCGCAGTGACACTGGTCGAAATTCCGGCTGACAAAGAAATTTATGACAATATCGTCGCCTATTGGCGTCCACGGAAACCATTGCAGGCAGGTTCTGAACACGCGTTCAGCTATAGGTTGGTCTGGTGCAATGAGGCGCCCGTCGCCAAAAATCTCGCACGTGTCGTGAATTCCCGCATGGGCAAACGTGTTTTCGAAGATGGTCGATTGGCCAATGTTGATTTTGCGCCCAATGCAAATCTGCCCGACAATCTGGACGACATAAAAATTCATGTGAGTTCAAATGTCGGTTCTGTTTCAAAAGGTATATTGCAGCGCAACCCATCAACGGGTGGTGTTCGCCTCAGTTTCACCTTCTTGCCGGGCGATGCAAAGCTTATGGAATTACGTGCTCAATTGATGGTTGATGGAAAGTCTGCTTCTGAAGTCTGGTTGTATCGTTGGACCTCAGTATGAAGAGTACAAAACAGTCTTACTTCTTGCGAATGCCACCGCTTGCACCACTGGCTTCTGAACCTCAGAATTTTTCGAAGCCTTACCGTGATCCTGAAGCGCCAGTTGCAAAACAGATCACAGGCACTTGGGTGTTCAGAGCATGGACGTTTGGCCCAGCATTGATCATGACGGTTGCGCTCACCGCCATTCTTTTTGATTGGTTTCGTGAGGATGGTTTTGGAGCCGCTGAAATCATATTGATGGGGCTTGTCGCCTATTCCACTTTTTGGATTGCCCTGTCGGCTGCCTCAGCCATTTTGGGGATTTTCACGCCACGGGTATTGGAGCAACGATCAGCATCACAACCCCGCACAAGTTTGAAAACCGCTCTCTTGGTTCCAATCTATGAAGAAGATCCCACGATCACCTTCAAAAGAATTGCGGCCATGCAAAAGTCTTTGGCCACACGCTCAAGCATGCATACATTTGCGCTGTTTGTCCTGAGCGATACACGTTCCCCAGCCGTCGCCGAAAAAGAACTCGAAGAATATGAAAAATTGAAATCCGAAACCGACGGAAAAATCGAGATTTTCTATCGCCGTCGCGAAATAAATACAGATCGAAAAACTGGCAACATTCAAGATTGGATCAACAAGTGGGGTGGATCTTGGGATGCATTCATCACTCTAGATGCCGACAGTTTGATGTCCGCGCGCACTATTCAAAACATGGCAGATCAATTGGTTGCAATGCCCGAAGTTGGTCTGTTGCAAACGGTCCCTCGCCTATTGGGGGGGAAAACTCTATTCGCACGGAACCAGCAATTCTCAAACAATGTCTATGGCGGTGTTTTGGCCAAAGGTATGGAGCGATGGGCTGGTATTGATGGCAACTATTGGGGCCACAATGCCATCATTCGAACCAAAGCTTTTGCAAGCTGTGCTGAACTGCCAAAACTGTCTGGTCGAGGTCCACTGTCCGGCAGCATTAAAAGCCACGACTTTATTGAAGCCGCGCTTTTGCGACGTGCTGGATGGTCAGTACGACTGATGCCCGAGCTTGATGAAAGTTACGAAGAAATTCCGCAAACTCTGATCGATTATATCCTGAGAGATCGCCGTTGGTGCCAAGGTAACCTTCAACACCTGCGTTTGATTGGGGCCAAGGGCTTTGCCGTCATATCTCGTTTTCATCTGTTTCAAGGTGCGATGGCGTATGTGTCCTCGGTCGTATGGTTTGTGCTCTTGATCGTATGGACAATCATGGGGCGAAGTGAGGAACAAAACATTGTTCGTTATTTCACAGACGCAAACCCATTATTTCCACAATGGCCTCACATGGATACGGTGAGCAGGATTGCGGTTTTGACAACGATGTTGTGTTTGCTGCTGGTTCCTAAATTGCTTGGCATCCTCGCAACTTATAGCAGCGACAAGTCATGCGAAGCTTATGGAGGAAGACTGCGTTTCTTCTTCTCTTCGTTTGTTGAAATATTGCTTTCCTTTGCGCTTGCCCCAATTTTGATGGTTCAGCATATGCTCGCGGTTTTCAGAACATTCACGGGTAACGACGCAGGTTGGGCACCCCAAAACCGCTCTGGCGGGAGCTATAGTTTCACGGCTCTTTTACGATTTCACTGGCTCGAAACAACACTCGGGCTGATACTCACCATAGGCCTGGCGTTGGGCTTGGTGTCTTTGTGGTTGGTTCCAATAGCAACAAGCCTTTTGCTGACCATTCCGATTTCTCATGTGACAGCAACCGAACTGTCGAAGACAGGTCTGATGTCAAAAATTCTGACAACACGAGAAAACTGGGCACCACCACGCATCGTTTCAATGCTGCATCATTCGGGTCATGATCTTAGTCTGATCGAGAATACGACCGATGACCTACAAAACTTGGCATCGCAGCCAAGTTAGATGTTCTTCAGAACATCTTAGCGATTGATCGATCCCAACAAGCCGCCAAACTTGCGGTCCAGCAATGCAACCACTTGAAGCTCGCTGCCCAAGTCAGTTTTACCCTTCGCTTTTGAGATCATCATAACGAATGTCATAGATACCATCATCTCAACAAAAGCCAGGATCGGCATGAGGATCACTCCCGCCGAAACGACAACGATAACGCGTTCAATCACGCCCGCATCTTGTCCACCAACGGGCAAGAGTAGAACTGCAATCCAAGCAATATTGGCCAACAGGACCGCACCGGCCCATGGCAAAAATTTGCTGTCCTGTAGGCTGCCTTCACGCGTCGCCGAAAGCGTCAATGCAACAGACAAAACGCAACAAGTCACAATCGCAAACGCCAAACCAGGAGCTGCAAATGCCAGCGCTCCCAAAGACAAACCAAATGCACAAAGCCAAGCCAGTGGCTCAAGGATTGAAGATGATAGAGATCTTTTTGACATGACTTCGTTCCTTAGAAAACAGGATTTCAGTTTTGCAGATTTGAAGTTGTCTTTAGATTAATACGGTTGATCAGTTGATTTGACAGTTAACAATCCGTCAACCCAGATTTGATGTGCGATTATGCAAAACGGGTATCCACGGTACAAACAAAAACGCGCCCATAAAAGAGCGCGCTTCTAAATTCAAATTTGACTAAGTGCTAAAACTGGTAAGACAGCCGAGCTGTTGCAACATCATGATCCACATCAATTGGATCATCAGCAAATTCTTTCCACATGTGGTGCTGATACTGGATACCAAAGAGTACATTTTCAGTAATCTTCACGTCGATACCAAGACCAGCCACGAAACCTGTGTCCTCAAGTTCATCGATTGATGTCGATGCATGAGTGATACCAGCAGTGACGTAAGGCTGAACCTTATCAAATGCCACGCCGATGCGACCACGAAGGGTCATAACAGTTTCAACATCAAGCGCAGGAAATCCGGGGGGCAATGTCGTAAATGGTGCATCAAGTTGCGTATAATCAGCTTCAATACCAACCACGATGTCATTGTCCATGTGATGCATGTAGCCCGCATGAACCGTTCCAGCCAACCCGCTACCTGCGGACTCAAATCCACCAAAGCGCTCATCTGTATCGCTGAATGCGCCATATGAAACGCCTGCGCCAACATATGCACCGGTCCAATTTGCGCTTGCAGCTGGCGAAGAAATAGTTCCTCTCAACAGATCAGCGGTGTGTCCAGTTGTTGTTGTTACCAACAAGAAAGCTATTGTAATTGCTAATTTATTTTTCATGACATACCCAACTCTGTACTAATATCATTCAATCATTGTATGGTTTTCAAATTGTTAAAATCTGAAACAAATTTTTATCTATCTAACAGCTCATGACGCTTTGCTCAGTTTTACGCTCTTCTTTTTGAAGAGCCCTTTTTTGACTTGCTCCAAGAAATATCCTGGAAGTTTCTCTTCGCTAAGCGGCCGAGAAAAATAATACCCTTGAAGAAGGTCGCATCCGACCTTTTCCAGAAACTTTGCTTGATCCAGATCTTCAACACCTTCGGCAGTGACCTTCAAACCCAGTTCATTGGCCAAAGAAGAAATCATCTTGACGATGCTCTGTCCGGATTCATTGTCGATAACCTGATCAACAAATGACTTGTCAATTTTGAGTTTATCAAATGGCACTGACATCAAATAAGACAAGCTTGAATACCCTGTTCCAAAGTCATCCATGGCAACGCTTACACCGATGGATTTCAGGCCGTTGATTTTGGCAATCACATCATCTGAATTATGGATTAGGAGACTTTCAGTGATCTCCAGTTCCAAACGAGCCGCTGGCAAACCTGTGCTTTCCAGAATTTCTGCAACTTCAGCTTCAATATCACTGCGCATGAAATGGTGAGCAGATAGATTGACTGCCACGAACATTTGTTCAGGCCAGTTCAGAGCTGTTTGGCACGCTTTTTCGAGGGTCCATTTTCCGATCTCGGAAATAAGTTGCGATTGTTCTGCAAGTTCCACGAACTCAATCGGAGAAAGCAAACCGCGGATTGGATGTTGCCAACGAATAAGACTTTCCATGCCCATAGGTTTGTGCGTTTTGGAGTCAATCAATGGCTGGAAATGCAAAACCAATTCGTCATTGGAGACTGCATCACGCAATTCAGATTCCAGCATGCGTCTTTCACGCAGTTCCGAATCCATATGATTTTCGAAAAACCGGAACACACCGCGTCCATCAGCTTTTGCCCGGTACAAGGCAAGGTCTGCATTGCGCAACAATTGATCCGGGCGAATTCCGTTCAAAGGAGCCATCGCGATACCGATGCTAAGGCCTACTTTGAACTCTTCATCGTCAAACACGTACGGCTTGCTGACTTCACCAATCATGCGAGCTGCCAAGCGTGCAGCGGAACCGGCGTCGCCTTGACTGTCCATCAACACCGCGAATTCATCACCGCTCAATCGGGCGAGGCAATCGCCCTCACGCACTTCATCTTGAATACGTTCACTGGCTTCTGCCAACAATCGATCACCATAAAGATGGCCTTTGGTATCGTTGACCAGTTTAAAATCATCCAGATCAAGATGAAGCACTGTGAAAGGGCGACCATATCGTTCAAGATTTGCCACTGCTTGAGCCAAACGATCTGAGAATGCAGTCCGGTTCATCAATCCAGTCAGTGTGTCACTCTGCGCCAAAGTCTTGATTCTGTCTTCAGCAAGTTTTTCAGATGTGAGGTCACTGATCGTGCCCACATATCCGGTCAATTCACCTTCTTCATCAAACTTCGGATGTCCATTTATGCGAACCCACATCTGCATCGCATTGGGACGCACGCACACTTCAATGTCCTTGAATGAAGCGGAGGTTTCAATTCCATCCAAAAGTTTTTCCAACTGCGTGCCCTTGATGTGTACGATTTCCTCAAAGAGTTCTTTGAACGTGAAATCGCTGGCATGACTTAAGTCTGGAATGAGCTCCCGCGGAAAGCGGTCTAGAGACCCATTGCTTCCAGTTTCCCAAACCCAATTGGTTGCCTCGGCCTGAAGTTCATCCAACAGCATATTGGACAATGCGCTGTTTTCGCGTGCTTTGATTGTTGATTGAATTTGCCCCACAAAACGGCGGGAATAGACAACGCCAACAATTATGGTGCCGATGCCAATCAAAAATAGCGCAACCAAACTGTGTGAGTTGAGGCCTGTCGCATCATTGAAAATGACATTGTACCAAGTTCCTAGAACCATCGGCACAGTCAACAACATCGACATTGATGGTATGACGCCAAACCAAAAAGTACCCGTGATCAAACCGGCAATCACCAAAACTGTTGCAGCAAACACACTTTGTTGCGGCAACAAT